>CAMOYW010000164.1 GCA_946630405.1 uncultured Clostridia bacterium
TAGCGCGTGCGCTTTGCAAGAACCCCGATCTTTTGCTGTGTGACGAGCCTACGGGTGCGCTTGATACCAAAACGGGTGTGGACGAACTTGAACTGCTGCTAGACTGCAATAAAAAATACAACAAGACCATTATAGTCGTAACTCACAATGCAAACATTGCCCTTGTGGCGGATAAAGTCTTTTATTTCAGAGACGGCCACATAGAAAGAGTGGTCGTGAACGAGAAGCCGCTCACTCCCGAGGAGGTCGAGTGGTAAATGAGGAAATTTTTCAGAAATATTTTGCGTACCATCGTGCAAAATAAGGTGTCGTATATCGGAGCGGTGCTCATAATCGCCCTCGGAGCGATGATATACACCGCACTCACCGACTTTCTGAAGGAGCTTGAATCAAGAAGCAATAAATACTTTAACGATACGGAATTTGCCGATGTATTCGTAGAAGTGGAAGCCATGCCGGAGCAGAAGATCACGCAGCTTAAGGATATCAAGGGCGTGAGGGAATGTTTCGGAAGGCTTGAAGGCGATGTCAGGCTCGTTCTTGAGGGTGAAAGCAAGATAACCACATTGCACGTAATGGCGTACACCCCCGAAGATAAACTCAATTATCTTATAACAAAGCCGAATTTTGAAAATGCCGCATTTGATGATATATACATCAGCAAGCGCATGTGCGATGAGCGAGGCATCAACATAAACGACAGGATAACCGTCATAGCAAAGAACCGTACAAAGCATCTGTATTGCAGAGGTTATGCCTATTCTTCGGAGCGTATGAGCAGTGTTGCCGATGAATCGGCGGTCGCTCCCGACAGCTCCGTATTCGATGTGGCTGTAATGAGTAAGGACGGAGCCGAGAAGCTGCTTTCGGCAAAGGGTGAGATAACCAATATCGGTATCAGGCTTGAAGACGGATACAGCTACTCCGATGTGAAGTACAGCATAGAACAGGCGCTGAAATCCTATTCGGTGCATTTCATAAGCGCAAAGAAGGATCAGGAAAGCTATTCCGAGATCGAGTCGGAGCTGGATGCGTATACGATGATCGTTTTGGTGTTGCCCACCATTTTCATGGCGGTCACTGTATTTATGCTCTACATCGTTCTCCGTAAAATGATAGATAAGGATCGAATACTTATCGGTACTATGAAGGCGTTTGGAGCAAGCGATCTGGAGATACTGTTTCAGTATATGAAGCAGGCTGTGGTCATAGGTTTGGTCGGCGGTGTTCTTTTGTTGATACCTGCCGAGTACGTTGGCGAGTTTGTCTATGTGGATGATGCGATATACTTTAATCTGCCCGATACGACCTACACGCCGCATATAAGCACGCTTGTGTCATCTATATGCTTTTCCCTTGCGACTTCCATTATATCCGTTTATATGGGCGTAAGAGGTGTTGTAAAGATTACACCTGCCGAAAGTATGAGGGCGGCGGCTCCCAAAGGCGGCGGCTCCAACCTGCCCAAGTGGGTAAGCAAAGTACTTAATTCAAGGCAGAAGATAGGCTTAACGTCCATGCTCAGAAACAAGGGCAGGAGCTTAATAATCGCAATTGCCGTTGCATTCCCGTTTTCGGCGATCGCCGCATTCGGTTCATACAATTTGTATGTAAATCAAACGGTGGATGACAGATTCGAGAAGATGCAGGACTTTGACTTGCAGGTCAAGTTTACCAAGCTTATAGATCTTAATGATGCAAATACTCTTTTGAGGAGTATGAAAGATATTGAGAGTGCCGAGGCGGCGGCAAGTTACCCCGTGACGATAACGGGAACGAACAGATACGAATATTCCACCATAATGGTATTGAATAACGATTCAAAAATATACCGCATAATGGATAGATTCGGCGGGTTTACCGAGCCGAGAGACGACGGACTGATAATGAGCCACCACCTTGCAAACAAGCTTGGAGTAAAGGCAGGGGATCTGGTCACGGTGGAAGGAAACGACCTGACTTACACGAACTATCCCGTAAAAGTCCCCATAGTGGAGATACTTGACGATCAGCAAGGCACATACAGCTTCATTAATCAAGACGGAATAGAAAGATATTTCCCCGTTAAAAAGAAGGCAAACCTTTTGCTTATAAATCCCGAAGAGGGCAAAGAAGAAAGCGTAAAGTCGCAGATAAGCAAGCTCAGAAATATTTCGGTGATGTTTAAAAGAGAAGAGCAAAAGAAGAGCTTCGGAAAAATGATGGGCACCGTGCTTTTGGTCATGAACTTCATTGCAGGCTTTGCAACCATTGCGGGCGTGGTAATGATATACAACATTTTGGGCATAAGTATGAGGGAGAGAAAGAACGAATTCGGGACCCTTATGGTGCTTGGAATGACAAGAAAAGAGATAAGCGAGATCATCATTTTTGAGCAGATGATAAATCTTTTGTTCGGTCTTCTGGTCGGATTGCCATGGATGAGCTTGTGGTGCAAGATAATCGAATTTGTGGCGCAGACCGATACAGAAACGGTCACCATGCAGATATATCCTCAGATGTTTATACTTGCACTGGTAGTGTGCCTGATAGTTACGGTCATATCCGTGGCGCTTGTAATAAGAGATGTGTTCAATATAGAATTGACCGATGTATTAAAGGAGAGGGAGTGACGGCTTGAAAAAGATACCGAAAGCTTTGAAGATAGCAGGCGGAGTTGTGCTTGCCTGTGCCGTGGGTTGCGGCATATTTTGGATGTTGAGTGAGGATGTGGAAGTGCGTACCATGGCGGTCGCAAAAACATCCTATAAAGACAGCTTTAAGGAGACCGCCTATGTAAAAAAGGGCGAGAGCGTAAGCTGTGTGAGCGAGATACCCGGCACGCTCATAAGCGTGAACGTTGCGAAAAATCAGAGGGTGAAAAAGGGTGATATTATTGCCGTGATAAGCAGTAAGGACCTTATGTTTGAAAAGCAGTCCCTTCAGGACGAGATAGCCGTTTTGAATGCGGAGCTTGATCAGAAAAAGACCGATGACAGCAACGAGAAAAAGGAGATCAGAGGTGAGATAGCCGAGGCGAATGTCGAGCTTGAAAGGATCGAGAATGCCCGCAAGCAAAGCGTGTTGAAGATACGCAACGAGATCGACGAGCTGAATGTCGAGCTTGAAAGGATCGAAAACGAGAGAAACAAGAACGACTTTGAAAATGTGAAGGAAGTTTCTCCTCAGACCTATGTGGACGTGCTTAAAGCCGCACTTGACACCGCAAAGGCGGATCTGGATTTCAAGAGCGACGAGCTTAATTCACAGCGTCAGCTTTACGAGGTGGGCGCAGTGTCGAAGTACGACATGGATGCGGCTCAAAAGGCGTATGACGATGCGCTCACAGCCTACAACGAAGCACAGACCAAGTATAATGATGCGCTCAACCGTGTAAACGCAGGCTCTCTTGACAACGAGTATTACAGCTCCATACAAAGTGACTTTGACTTGCAGTTAAAGGGCATATACACCAAAAAGTCGGCTCTTGAGGCACAGCTTTCGGGAAAGGGCGATGCGTATTCAAGCTCCACTCAAAGGGATTTTGATTTGCAGGCAAATAGCGAAAATGCCAAGAAACAGACCTTAGAGGGCAAACTTGCAAATGACAACATAACATCTGCCGAAGAGACCACCAAAAAGCAGATAGCACAGAAGCAGACCCAAATCGCACAGATAGATTCCAAGATAGACCGCTGTACCGTCAGAGCGACGGCGGCAGGCGTGGTAACGGAGCTTCCCGCAGAGAAGATAAACAGGGTAGCCGAAGGCGACGTGCTTGCGGTCATAAAGACGGACAGCAAGCTGAAAGCCGAGTCGGACGTACTCACCAACGAGGAGCCTTACCTTAAAACGGGCGATAAGGTCGTGCTTACACAAAAGCTGAAAAACGACAATACGGACTATACGGGTTCCATTGCCGAGATATACGACTATGCCGAAAAGAAGACCTCCGCACTCGGTAACGATGAGTACCGTGTAAGAGTTGTGGTGGAGATAGACGATGCCGATAAGCTCAAAGACGGCTACGAACTTGAAGCCGACTTCGTAACATACGAGAGTAAAGACGCTCTCACCGTGCCCAACAGCTCCCTCTTTAAAAAGGACGAAAAGTGGTACATATTCCGCAAAGAGGGCGGCAAGGCAAAAGC
>CAMOYW010000165.1 GCA_946630405.1 uncultured Clostridia bacterium
GCCTGTCATAAGTGTATATACAAGAGAGTTTGAGACCATATTCGAGTCAGTATCTTCCGATATGACGATGAGACTTGTGGATGACAATTATGATATTATCTATTCCACAAACAAAGACGAGGTAGGTACCGCTCTTTCGGGTGACATTGCACGCCTTGTGTACGACAGGGACGGCTCTGTTTCCGACGGTACAAATATGGTAACGAGCGTTGTATGCAACTCGAGCAATTGGCGTATTATATGCTCCATGCCCGTTACCGTCATTACGGACGATATCAGGCAAATACAGTTCTTTACGCATGCCATATCTCTCGGACTTTTGTTCATACTTGTCATATTCGGTTACTATGCTTTGAAGAGAGCAAGTGCGCCTATATCGACACTTATGAACTCGCTTGAAGAAAAGAGCGAGCACGATCAGCTCACGGGGCTTATCAACAAGCTGAGCTTTGAAAAACTTGTGGATGCTATGATATTAACAGGCTCGCAAGGCGATGTGGTGGCATTCATCATGTTTGATATGGATAATTTCAAGAGCGTAAACGACAACTTCGGACACAGCGCAGGAGATGATGTGCTTCGTAAGTTTGCCTATGTTTTGACGGAGAACTTTGACAAGGATGCGCTTATAGGAAGACTTGGAGGCGACGAGTTTGCCATGTTTATCAGTTACAGCGCAATAAATGCCGATGCCGCAAGGCTTCGTACTCAAAGGCAACTGGCGGACTTCAGAACGGAATTTGACAAGGTATTCTGGGAATACAAAGAGAAATGCAACCTTTCGGTAAGTGTGGGTGTTGTACTTACAGACAGTTTGACAACAGAGTATGATGTGCTTTACAGAAAGGCTGACGAAGCTCTTTATAAATCAAAGAACAACGGAAAGAATCGGGATACTTATATTTAAGGTGATGTATATGCGTAAAAGGTTGATTGCTGCGGTGCTGAGCCTTGCGATGCTCTGCTCATGCACCTCAGGGGGCAACGGCATTGTATACGAAGAACTTGATAATGATGTGAATATTTCTCTTGCGTGGTGGGGAAACGACGAAAGAGTGAACTACACCATGGACGGAGTTGCCGAATTTGAAAAGCAAAATTCGGGTATTGAGGTGACCATGCGCTACGGCGTGTGGAACGGCTACATAAAAAGACAGAATATATACATGATGAGCCACGAAGAACCCGACGTAATGCTCGTGAACTTTGACTGGCTCTCAAAGTATTCAAAAGACGGAAATGGCTTTTATGACCTTAATAAGCTAAAAGATGAGATAGATCTCTCCAACTTTACGGAAGAGGAGCTTGCGTACGGCAAAAAGGCGGGAAAGCTCAATGCTTTGCCTACAGCAATAAATGCTTTTGCACTTTTTGCAAATAAAGACATTTACGACAAGTACGGACTTGAGATCCCTAAAACGTGGGACGATTATTTTGAGTGTGCGAAGGTCATGAGAGAGGACGGAGTGTACCCTCTTGCACTTGGCGATAAGGCGGGCTTTTTCCTGCTGCTTGCATATTTGGAGCAGACAACGGGTAAGCAGGCTTGTGATGAGAACGGAAAGCTTCAACTTACCGTAGATGATATAGCTTATATACTTCGTTTCTATAAAAAGCTTGTGGACGAAAAGGCACTTCTGCCCATTACCGACAGTGACTATAAACCTTTTGCATCGGGGCAGTGTGCAAGCGTAATGCGCTGGATAAGCGGTTCACAGACACTTTTTAACGATATATTTGATGATGATGTAAATATTGTGACCATGCCTTATCCGAGGGAACCGGGTGCAAAAAGTCTCGGCTGGTATGCAAAGCCCGCAACCATGTATGCGATCAGTGCAGATACCAAACATCCCAAAGAAGCGGGTATGCTTCTTAACTTCCTTATAAACGATCCCGACATGGCTCGTCTTCAAAAGACCGAAAAGGGCGTTCCCGTAAGTAAATCCGCTGTGGAGGCACTTAAGGGGGGCGGTGCGCTTGAAGGTCTTGATTATGGGGCGACCAAGGAAATGCAGGAAGCACAAGCCGAAATGCACAGTATTCCCTCTATACTTGAGGATACGAGAGTATATCAAGGCTTTTTAAAGAACTCTGTTTACTATATTTACGAAAGAGAAGAAGCTGAAGTGACGGCTAAGAGGATGTATGATGAGTTTTATGCCGCCCAAGAAGGATAGGAGATAAAATGAACTACAAGGCAGGTATAGATATAGGTTCAACGACCATAAAGCTTGTGGTGCTTGATGAAAAAGACAATATTTGCTTTAAAGATTACAGAAGGCATCGCTCCAATATCCAGGAAACTCTTCTCGGTCTTTGTGAGGATGCAAGAAAAGAAATAGGAGAATTTACCTTTTCGGGCATGATAACGGGCTCGGGAGGACTTTCAATATCAAATTGGCTCGGTATACCTTTTATACAGGAAGTAGTGGCAGTATCTAACGCTATCCGCACGGTAGCACCCAGAACGGATGTGGCTATCGAGATAGGCGGAGAGGATGCCAAGATCATCTACTTTGACGGGGCGGGTATAGAGCAGAGAATGAACGGAGTGTGTGCAGGCGGTACAGGCTCCTTTATCGACCAGATGGCATCGCTTTTGCAGACAGATGCTCAGGGACTTAACGAATATGCCAAAAGCTATAAGGTAATATATCCCATTGCCGCAAGGTGCGGCGTGTTTGCCAAGTCCGATATACAGCCGCTTATTAATGAAGGCGCTCAAAAAAGCGACCTTGCGGTCTCAATATTTCAGGCAATAGTCAACCAGACCATTTCGGGGCTTGCGTGCGGTAAGCCCATCAGGGGAAACGTTGCCTTTTTGGGCGGTCCTTTGCATTTCCTTACGGAGCTTAAGGCACGCTTTATTGATGTGCTTGCTTTAAAGGGAGATGCCGTTGTTGAGGTGGATAATTCCCACCTTTTTGCCGCTATGGGCGGTGCTTTTTCATCCGATAAGAGTAAAACACATAATATAGACGAGATAATATCCGTTCTTAAAAAAGAAAGACATTCCGCTATGGAGATAAACAGGCTTGACAGGCTTTTTACCGACGAGGCGGATTATGCCGAGTTTAAGAAAAGACACGACAAGGCGACGGTCAAAAAGGGTAAGCTTGAAGAGTACAAGGGTGATGTTTTCCTCGGTATAGATTCGGGCTCCACCACTTCAAAGCTTGCGCTTGTAGGTACGGAGGGCGAGCTTCTCTATTCTTTCTATGCAAGTAATGAGGGTAACCCCCTTAAAATGGTGATGAATGCCCTTAAGCAGATATACAGGCTTTTGCCCGAGGGCGTGGAGATAAAAAAGGCTTGTGTTACGGGCTACGGTGAAGGGCTTATAAAAGAGGCTCTCATGGTAGACCTCGGTGAGATAGAAACGGTTGCTCACTATAAGGCTGCCGCATTTTTCGATCCCGATGTGGATTTCATACTTGACATAGGCGGTCAGGATATGAAGTGCATCCGTATCAAAAACGGAGTCATAGATTCCGTTCTTTTGAATGAGGCGTGTTCTGCAGGTTGCGGTTCGTTTATCGAAACTTTTGCAAAGAGTTTGAGCTTAAGTGTACAGGATTTTGCAAAGGTGGCACTTTATGCACAAGGTCCTATCGACCTTGGTTCACGCTGCACCGTGTTTATGAATTCGCGTGTAAAGCAGGCGCAAAAAGAGGGTGCCGAGGTGGCGGATATTTCCGCGGGTCTTGCGTATTCCGTTATTAAAAACGCCTTGCAGAAAGTCATCAAAATAACCGACCCTACCGATATGGGAAAGCATATCGTGGTACAGGGCGGTACATTTTACAATGAAGCCGTGCTTCGTGCCTTTGAGAAGATAAGCACAAGAGATGCCATAAGACCCGATATAAGCGGTATTATGGGTGCTTTCGGAGCGGCAATAATATCAAGAGATAAATATAAAGAGGGCGAAAAAAGTACTCTGCTCGGTGCGGAGGAACTTGATGAGCTCAAAATAGATACGACCTTTACAAGGTGTAAGGGTTGCAGTAACAGTTGCCTTTTGACCATTAACAAATTTAACGGCGGCAGACGATTTATATCGGGTAACCGCTGTGAAAGAGGCTTGGGAAAAGAAAGGC
>CAMOYW010000166.1 GCA_946630405.1 uncultured Clostridia bacterium
AGTAACTTTAACGGGAGCAAGAGAACGTTTGACAGAAAATCCCAAAATAAGCCCTACCTCTTACAATGCGGTAAAAGAGCTTATGGAAAATGTGGTACAAAGCCAAAGCAAGGCAAGTGCGGACATACTTTTGCAAACACCTTACATGGGCACCGTTTCATGGATACGCATAGAAGCGCACCCCGTTATAGAGGGCGACGGCTCGATACAAAAGTACATCTTCATAAGCCGTGACATAACAGACCAAAAGAGACTTGAACTCAACTACAACTCAAAGCTCAATTACAAAAACGATATATTTAAAAATTCGTCCCTGAATGTGCGTATAAACTACACCAACGACACCATACTTGACTGTTCGGGAAATCTGCTTCCAAATTCTTCGGAGCTTGTGAACGACAGTATCAACAGTTTTTTAAAGAGTATAGCGGGCATTATCAGAAATATGTCGTCAAGGACGCAGTTTATAAAGCTTTTCGGTCGAGATAGTGTGATAAATGCTTATACGAGCGGCAAAAGCTCAATATCTTCCGAATTTGACGTGACACTGCAAGACGGAAGTACGGCTTGGTTCAGGCACTCCGTTTCTCTCACCAAAAATCCCATTAACGAAAGTATCGAGGGATTCGGCGTATTTGTAAATATCACGAGCAGGAAGATATTAAAGCAGCTCATACAGTCTGTCGTAACGAATGCGTATGAGTTCATACTCATAATAGATGCAAACAAATACACCACGGAATACTTTATAGAGGGTCGCAAAAACTACGCCTCCTACTTTAAAAACGGAGCAAACGGCTTTGAACCTCTGTTTGATATGATAAAGGAAAAGGTGGTACAGCCCGCCTTCCCTATTGAAAACCTCAACCCCGAATTTATAAAAGCCAGACTTGACGAAAGTATGAGCTACTCTATCATAGTTTCCATGAAGGACAATCTTTTGGGGCTTACGAGAAAGACCATAATATTTAACTATCTTTCCGAGGAAAAGAGCAACATTAGCGTGGTGTGCCGTGATATAACCGACATCTACACCAGAGAAGAGGAAAAGAAAAAGGTTCTTGAAAAGGCACTTGACGAGGCGAACGCCGCAAACGAGGCGAAAAGCGACTTTTTGGCAAGAATGAGCCACGACATACGTACCCCTCTTAACGGTATAATCGGTATGACAGAGCTTGCACTTGACGAAACGAACGATACCGAAACGGCAGAATATCTCAACAGTATCAAAACATCAAGTAAATTCCTTATGGACCTTGTAAACGACATACTCGAAATGAACAAGTTCCAAAGAGGAAAGCTCTCTCTCCACAACTCGCCCTACGCTTTGACGGAGTTTAAAAAGCTTGTGGAAAATGTTGTGGGCGAGCAGGTGGCACGCAAGAATATCAAGCTTAACATTTTGATTGACAGACCGGACCTTACGATACTTTGCGACAAATTAAGGTTTAACCAGATATTCTTCAACCTTCTGTCAAACTCCATGAAGTATACGCAAGACGGCGGCAAGATCACGCTTGAAGCCAAAACCGTGGATGTGAGCAACAATACGGCGCATTTCATATTCACCGTGAGCGACAACGGAATGGGCATGAGCAAGGATTTCCAGGCGCATCTTTTTGAGATGTTTTCAAGAGAGGACGATGCTTCCATGGTAAGTCAGGGCTCGGGTATCGGTCTTTCCATAGTGAAGAGCCTTGTAAGCCTTATGGACGGCACGATAGAAGTTGAGAGCAACAAGGGCGTGGGCACCGTGTTCACCCTGGATCTGAGATTTCCGCTTGCGGAGACCGACGAAGAGGAAAACATCCTGTGTAACAGTAAGGACTACACGGAGATAATTTCGGGCAAGCGTGTGCTGATAGCCGAAGATCATCCGCTTAACGCCATTATAGCCGAAAAGGTTCTGAAAAAGGCAGGTATGATAGTTGAAAAGGCTGTAAACGGCGCTGTGGCTTGCTCCATGATAAAAGAAGCACCCCCGTTTTACTTTGACGCGGTGCTTATGGATGTACGTATGCCGGTGTGCGACGGAATAGAAGCTACTCGCAGGATAAGAGCTATGGGTAAACCCGACAGTGATATTATACCCATTATAGCGATGACGGCAAACGCCTTTGAAAGCGACGCATTGGAAGCTAAAAATGCGGGTATGAACGCCCATCTTACAAAGCCCATAGATCAGCAGGTACTTTACGAAGAGCTTGCAAAGCAAATGATAAACAGCATAAACCTGAAAAATATGCGGGAGGAAAATATAAATGAGTAAAATAGCATTCGGAATGAGAGGTCACGACCTCGGCGGTAAGCAGAAGTTTGACGAATTGCTTGCAAAGGTCAGTGAGCACAACATAGACCAAATACAGCTTGCTTTCCCCAAGTCCATTACCGATATAGACTTTACCACAGGGCATTACAGCCCGGGTCTCGGCTATTATATAGGCAAAAGACTCAGAGAAAACAACATACACATAGCCGTTCTCGGCTGCTACATCAATCCCACCACACCCGACGAAAAAGCCCGTGTGGCAAACGTGGCACGCTTTAAAGAGTACCTTAAATACGCAAGGGCGATAGGTGCGGACATGGTAGGTACCGAAACGGGCAGACTTGACGCAAACTTCAAGATAGTACCGGGAACATACACCGAATGTTGCTATCAGCTTCTTTTAAAAAGCATGAGAGAGATAGTCGACACCGCTGAAAAGCTCGGCGTTATAGTTGGTGTTGAGGGGGTTGCTACTCACACTCTTTATTCCCCCGAAATGATGAAACGCTTTTTGGAGGACATCGACTCCCCGAATGTGGAGGTCATACTGGATCCCGTAAATCTTCTTGACAGAAACAACTACACCGAACAGGAAGCCGTAATAGACAAGGTATTCAGCTACTACGGCGACAGAGTGTCGGTAATGCACATAAAGGACTTCAAGATAGACGAAAACGGCGACGTGGCGTTTGAGCAGGTGGGAGACGGTCTGTTTAACTACGCTCACCTTTTCAAACACCTTAAAGAAAAGAAGCCCTACATTACCATGTTGATAGAGAATTCAAGCGAAGCACGCTATCATTCGGACTGCGAATATCTTCAGAGGATATATGATGAGGCATGAGCCAAAACTTAAAGGCTATAAAAAAATAGCTATAATGGGCGGTACTTTCAACCCCATACATAACGGACACCTTGTGGCGGCTGAGGCTGTAAGAGAAGAACTCGGCATAGACAGAGTGTTGTTTATCCCCACGGGAAAGCCGCCCCACAAAAGTACCGACCCGATGTATAACGAGCACCGTTACCTTATGACGGTGCTTGCAACGGCGGAAAACCCTTTCTTTGAGGTGTCAAGGATCGAGCTTGACAGGGACAAGACCTCCTACACCATAGACACCGTGAAAGAGCTTCTCCCCCTTTGCGATGATGACTGTACCCTTTATTTCATAACGGGTGCGGACGCAATAGAGCAGATACTTACATGGAAAGACCCCGAGGAGCTTTTAAAGCTGTGCGAATTTGTAGCGGTAACTCGTCCCGGATACAATAAAAAAAGCCTGATGAGCAAGATCGACAATATTCGGGAAAAGTACAGAGGCAGGATCCGCCTTGTGGAGATCCCTGCGCTGTCTATATCTTCGACCGATATCAGGAACCGTGCGACAGCCGCTATGACCATACGCTACCTTGTGCCCGATGCGGTAGAGCAGTATATACGAAAGTTCTCCCTTTACAGGAGCGAACATTCACGCTTACCCGCAATTACCGACATTAACAAGAGGCTTTACCCTTTGCTTACTCCCAAAAGATTCAAGCATACACAGGGTGTCGCTTCCGAGGCTTACAGGCTTGCTCAGAGGTATGGTCTTGACAAGGAAAAGGCGTATATCGCAGGGCTTTTGCACGACTGTGCCAAATGCTACTCCTCCGAGGAACAGCTTAAGCTTTGCAAAAAGTACGGCGTTAAAGTCGATAAATACATAAAAGAGCAGCCTCAGCTGGCTCACAGCTTTTTGGGTGAAAAGCTTGCGCAAGACCTTTTCGGTGTGAAGGACGAGGAAGTGCTTTCATCCATAAAGTACCATACCACCGGAAAGGCGGATATGAGCAT
>CAMOYW010000167.1 GCA_946630405.1 uncultured Clostridia bacterium
TGAAATAATCGGCTCGTGGGTGTTTTTGATAATGACCATATCTTCTTGGTCGTTTTTTATTACCTTATGATTCTTATATGATACAGTTCTTGTTCTCATCTGCACAAGGTGTCCGAGATAAGTGGGATTTTGCAAAAGCCGTCTTAACGGGGACGGGGACCATAAGTGTTTTGTTCTGATGGGATTTGGTTTGCCTATCTTTTGATAATAGTAGTCAGACGGAATTGGCACATTTTCATCATTTAGAGTTATGCAGATCTGATGTGGAGTTATTCCTTTTGCCCGCATTTCAAAAATACGCTTTACTATTGAAGCGGAATAAGGGTCAACCACAGGTAAATGATTTGGTGCCGGACCCTTATCATAACCATAAGGAGCGTGAGTGCATCTATATTTGCCTGCTTTTGCACCGGCTTCAATGACAGCCTTTATCTTTTTGCTTGTGGAAGAAGCGTGCCATTCGTTGAACAGATTTATTATCGGCATCATATCCATAGCGGTGCTGTCCTTGCTTGCTGTATCCACATTATCATTCAAAGCAATAAAACGGATATTGTGCATCGGGAAAATATAATCTATATATCTGCCGACCTCAATATAATTTCTTCCAAAACGGCTAAGGTCTTTTACGATAATAAGATTTATTATTCCCGTTTTTGCATCATCAAGCAATTTTTGTACGCCGGGTCTTTCAAAGCTGGTACCGGAATAACCATCGTCAACATAGGTATCCACCAAGTTCCACCCTTGTTCTTTTACATATTTTGTTAGTATAAGCTTTTGATTTTCTATCGACAGAGACTCTCCTGCTCTCATATCTTCCTGTGAAAGACGAACATAGATCCCTGCGTTATATATTGTCTGCTTTGCCATTTTTTTCTCCTTTCAATCAAAGCAGCCAATATCGACAAAACTCCGCAAAATCTTCGATTTTACGTCGTTGAATGGGGGCGAGTCTAAAAAGCAAGCTTTTTATTCTCTAACCCATTCATATTATACCCTGTTTTGCCGATATTGGCAAGGCTCTATTTCGTTTTTATCCTACATTGTCCAATATTTCGGTCATAGCCTTATTAAAAGCCATATTATAAAGAACCTTATTCAGATCTTTATTTCCGACAAAATGACTTTTTACAATAAAATTTTTTCCGTTCACTTTGTATTCGGTCACTCTTGACGGACAATCCTTATACTGTTCATTAAGCTCTGTAAGTGTGGCTTTTCTCATTCAATGCCTCCCTTCGTTTTGTATTTGCCTATTATTAGGCTTTAAAATGATTTACGGTCTTTTGCCTATAAAACTTACGGTAGAAATGTTAAAACAATTTCTTACCCCAAATATTAGGCGAAAAACACATATAGAATTATTATCTTATCTTGCAGTATGTTTCCGAGTATGTTTTATAGTTTTTTGGGTATCGGGTGTTTCTTCTTCCGTCACAACTTTTGGCAAAGCCAAAAGCCAATTGCTGCGCAATTGTCCGCATCTATCTTTGCGGTTGAATGTCCCCAAGATAACATCAGCATTATGCTTGATAGTTTTAAGTTGTTCCAATTCAAGCACCAGCTTGTTTTGCTCGGCGGATAAATCTTCCTTACGGTCGGCAAGTGCCGCAATTTCCGATTTAATGTTTGCCGATTGAGCTAAAACACCGTTTATCTTTGGATTATTCATTACTTCAACGGCATTTTTATATCGGGCAAGTTCTGCCGAGTATTCCTGCAAGTATTTTTCTTTGTTTTTTGTATCTATGATAGACAGGTATTTTTGGTATATCGGTTTATACCGCCAATAATCCCTGACAGCGTTTATTATGCTGCGTCTTGAGGATATTTGAGCATTGATTTTTTGAACATCGCTCTTATAGTCCGCTATACGCTTTTCAAGCTGTGAAATATTTTCTTTGAGAACCTCGTAGCTTTGTATATTGCAGGCGTGGAGGTAGTTAAGCATTTTTATTTCCGTATTGGCATTTCTGCTGTATGTATATCGGCTTGAAGTTTTATCTACTGCCTTTAATCGTGATATTTTCCTTGCCGAAATTTCGTCAAGACGAGTTTTATATTCCGCCGGATCGCTGAAATATAACCGCAGCATTTCTTCCGAGTATTCCTCGCCCAGACTTTCAAGACGGAGAAACCGCTTGCCTATGCTATGTTTAAAAGCCATGTGTTTTCCTGTTTTTACGGAATAATCTTTTTTCATCAAAGAAATAAATTCATCAAAACTTTTTGCCGATTTCATACATTCGGTTATGTTTTTCTTTAATCTTAACCTATGCGGCATTTTTATGGTTGAGTTGGCATAAACATTTCTTTCAACATTTTTTATAACCGCCTTTTCTTCAATTCGCCTGCGGATATTTTTCTCGGTATATGCCGAGCCGAGTGTAGCCATTCTTATAAACGATTTATCCCTTATGCCTTTTACGGAGATATATTTCCCGATTTTTACCTCATAACCTCGCTTTTTCAGTTCCTTGAAAAAATCATTGTATGTATCGCAGTTTTCAATAATGTCATCAATAACCGCTTTTAATTTTTCTCTATGCCCTTTGGGGTTGGGCGTAATAACCGAATACCCGTATTCTTTGCACAATTCATTGCTTGCCTGCCGTACTTTTTCCAAAGTGGCAAGTTTATTAGGGAACATATGAAAGTCATTGAAATTGACCGCACAAATTATTATATGGTTGTGTATATGTTCCTTGTCGTTATGCGTAGCTATCACATACTGAAAGTCGGGAAAGGTACGCCGCATAAGTTCCCGTCCGATCTCCAATGCCTTTTGCGGTGTAATATCATCTTCGGGCGAAAAGGACTGATAAATTTCGTGTGCTATGACCTTGCCTTTTTTGACCGCCTGTTTCCGTATTTCGTTAAATTCAAGGTCGGCATATTCCGTACTGCACATATAAGAAGCGGTGTTCAGTCCGCTCTCGGTCTTTTGCGGGTTGAGAATATAATTGATCGCTCTTTTCAAATACCCCTCAGATTTGATTTGCGACAGTTTCACATAAGCCATTCATTCTCCTTTCCCTGACCGCCGACATTTGTTCAAGACATTGAATAGTTATGTTTTTGTATTCCGCTGTCTTTTTCGGCAATGCAGAATAACTATCCAAATATCTGCTATCCGAAACTTCCGCAATGTGCAAAAGCTGTTTTATGTTGTTGTCGATATGGTTTACTTCGCCCGATATTTCAAGAAACGGTCTTGTATCAACAATAAAAATCGGCTCTTTTTTCACCGCCAAAAGTATAAGTTCCGTCAGGCTGTTCAAGTGTGCATCTTCTTTTCGCTGTAAGAAAAATTCCTTTTCCGATCGTGTAAGTTTCAAGTTAAAATATTCCGTTCTTTTTTCTTTGCAGCGAGTATTCGGCGTCGATTCAACAAGATGCTCCCAAAGACATAGCACCGACATACACTTATCAAATATCGTGTCCAGATATTCCATATTTTCCGTAAGTGCCTGATAATCATTAGCCGAAATATGCCGAGTGCTGTTTGCGTTTTTTGCAAGTGCGTTTATTTCCGTTCCTATATTCCGTATCTCTGCCGATACAGAAAAATATTCTGTCATCGGAATATGGATTATCGCATTTTCGGCAACAGCTTTGATAAGAAAATCCGTAATGCAGTAAATCCCGCTTTTCGTTTTCTTCTTTAGGATAAACGCCTTTTCCTCTTTTGTTACCCTGATAAATAATTGTTCGTTTCGTAATTCCTTGATGTAAAACATCTCCCTTCTTTGTTGTAATATAAAAACCCCTCTATACTATATAGTCAATCGAAGGGACAAAAAACTAAAGCCAAAAATACACAAAAATTATTTTCGTAAAACAAAGCCAAGACATTTTGATTATTGTCAAATATTCTTGTAAAAGATTTTGCCGTTTTCCGTCTTGACAAAATCCCGATTTTATGTATTTGATTTTCCCCTAAAACGCAGAAAAAGCAATTCAAGCAATCTTATCCCGAAAGATACGATCACTTTGAATTGCTAATTCATCATCGTGGAAATATTCTTGTTAAAAATAACCAATAAATTTACGGTTATGTTTACAGTTTATTTCGTAAAGCC
>CAMOYW010000168.1 GCA_946630405.1 uncultured Clostridia bacterium
GGATCTGCAAATGCTACAGCTTAGGCGATATAATCATCACCCCCACTGAATACTCAAAAAGCATATTGGAAAGCTATGGGCTTGAAAAGCCTATTTATGCTCTTTCAAATGGTGTGGACGGAGCCAAATTCTGCTACACAAACAAAAGAAGAGAACGTTTTCGCCGAAAATTCAACATTGCCGAAAACGAAAAGGTAGTTATATCCGTTGGGCACTTCATACAAAGAAAAGGTATAATCGACTTTATAGAACTTGCAAGGTCGATGCCCGAATACCGTTTTATATGGTTCGGGCATACCGATAAAAAGCTTTTGCCCTCCACTATAGTAAAAGCGATGGATAACGCACCTCAAAATCTTTCCTTCCCCGGCTTCCTTGAGCAAAAGGAACTGAGAGATGCATACTGCGGTGCCGACCTGTTTGCCTTTATGAGCTACGAAGAAACCGAAGGCATAGTTATACTCGAAGCACTCGCCTGCGGAATACCCGTACTTGTACGAGATATACCCGTATACGAAGGGTGGCTTGAAGACGGAGTAAATGTATACATGGCAAGCTCACAAAAAGGTTTTGAAGACAAGGTCAAAGGCATACTCGGAAATAAACTTAAAAGCCTTAAAGAAGAGCAGCTTAAGCTTGCAAGACAAAGAAGCTACTCGGTGCTCGGAGATAAGCTCCGAAAGATCGAGGAAACAATGCTATCATGAACGACAATAATCAGGCGTTCACGATATAATAAGGCTCATAAAACAAATCATAAATCGGGAGAACAGCAATGAATAAAGGAAAATATTATATAACTACGGCAATAGCATATACATCAGGTAAGCCTCATATAGGCAATACCTATGAAATCGTGCTTGCCGACAGCATTGCACGCTATAAGCGTAAAGAAGGCTACGAAGTCTTTTTCCAAACGGGAACCGACGAACACGGTATCAAAATCGAGGAAAAAGCAAAAGAAGCAGGTATTACACCTAAAGAATTTGTTGACGGCGTGGCAGGTCAAATCAAAAAAATCTGGGATCTGATGAATACATCTTACGATAAATTCATTCGTACCACAGACACCGACCACGAAAAACAGGTACAGAAAATATTTAAAAAGCTCTACGAGCAGGGTGATATATATAAAGGCAGCTACGAAGGTATGTACTGCACGCCTTGCGAAAGCTTTTGGACCGAAGCACAGCTTGTGGACGGAAAATGTCCCGACTGCGGAAGAGAAGTTCATAAAGCAAGCGAGGAAGCTTATTTCTTAAAGCTCAGCAAATATGCCGACAGACTTATAGAGCATATAAACACACACCCCGAATTTATACAGCCCGTTTCAAGAAAAAACGAGATGATGAACAATTTCCTTATACCGGGTCTTCAAGACCTTTGTGTATCGAGGACATCCTTTAAATGGGGTATACCCGTAGACTTTGACGAAGGTCATATCGTTTATGTATGGATAGATGCCCTTTCCAACTACATTACGGGTATCGGCTACAATTGCGGCGGAGAAAGCTCCGAACTGTACAAGAAAATGTGGCCTGCGGATCTTCACCTTATAGGTAAAGATATTATACGATTCCATACTATTTACTGGCCCATAATACTTATGGCTCTCGGTGAACCTCTCCCCAAACAGGTATTCGGACATCCTTGGCTTTTACAGGGTGACGGAAAAATGAGCAAATCCAAAGGCAATGTTATATATGCCGATACCCTCGTGGATTTCTTTGGTGTGGATGCCGTAAGATATTTTGTACTCCACGAAATGCCTTTTGATAATGACGGCGTTATAACCTGGGAACTTATGGTAGAAAGGATCAACTCTGATCTTGCCAATGTACTCGGCAATCTTGTAAACAGAACCGTCTCCATGAGTAACAAATACTTTAACGGCGTTGTCTGCAACAAGAAAGCAAATGCCGATGTAGATGCAGACCTGATAGCTGTAACCACTCAAACATACGAAAAAGTTGCACAATGTATGGAAAAGCTTCGTGTTGCGGACGCAATAAGCACAATATTCACCCTTTTTAAGCGTTGCAACAAATACATTGACGAAACAACGCCTTGGGTACTTGCCAAAAACGAAGATGATAAGGACAGACTCGCTACCGTACTTTACAATCTTACCGAAAGCATAACCATAGGTGCAAGCCTGCTTGAACCCTTTATGCCCGAAACTTCCGCAAAGATACTTGCACAGCTTAACACTTCGGCAAGAAGCTTTGACGAACTTGATTCTTTCGGAAAATATCCCGACGGAAACAAAGTGACCGACAAACCTGAGATACTCTTTGCAAGACTCGATGCAAAAGAAGTGCTTGAAAAAGTTGAGGCTATGCACGCACAGCCCGAACCTCCTAAAGAAGAAAAGAACTATATAACCATTGACGATTTTGCAAAAGTCGAGTTAAAGCTCGGAAAGATACTTAAATGCGAAAAAGTCGAAGGCTCGAGCAAACTTCTCAAATCGACCGTTAAAATAGGCGAAAAAACCCGCACCATAGCTTCCGGCATTGCCAAATGGTATACTCCCGAAGAAATGACGGGCAAGACCGTTGTGGTATGCACAAACCTTGCCCCGAGAAAAATGCTCGGAGGTAAAATAATAAGCGAAGGCATGATACTTGCCGCAGAAGATGAAAACGGCAACCTTGCCGTACTCACAGCAGATAAGGAAATCGCTGACGGTTCAACTGTATCATAAACTCAAGTAAGTGGGGTGTAAAAACTTGTTTTTACACCCCCTTGAAAGAAAACTTTGTTTTCTTTCAAATATTGCAGGCTTCTCTGCTCCTCAGCGAAGATGCGATTTCAGCCTGCGAATCAAAGTCTGCAACGCTAAATTAATTATTTACAGCTTGGGAATGTGTTTTTTTACATTCCCATTATTTTATAATAAGAAAGGAGTCACACTATGTCGGATTATTTCGGAAAAAACGTTCCCAAACTCGGTTTCGGACTTATGCGTCTGCCCAAAAAGCTTCTAAAAACGGATATAGAGCAGGTAAAAAAAATGGTAGACCTGTTTATGGATGCAGGATTTACTTATTTTGATACCGCATATGTCTATCCCGGCTCCGAAGAAGCGACAAAAAAGGCTCTTGTAGATCGTTATCCGAGAGAAAGCTTTACTCTTTGCACTAAAATTTATGCCATGACTCCGATGGCTAATGAAAAAAATGTCAAGAAACAGTTCTTTACAAGTCTTGAAAGGACGGGTGCGGGATATTTTGACTACTATCTTTTACACGCACTGATGGCAAACAACTACAAAAAATACGATATATTCCGGTTATGGGATTTTGTTAAAGAACAGAAAGAAAAGGGTCTTATCAAACATTTCGGTTTTTCCTACCACGCAGGTCCCGAACTGTTGGATAAGCTTTTGACCGAACATCCCGAAGTCGATTTTATTCAATTACAGATAAATTATGAGGACTGGGAAAATCCCAAAGTAACTTCTCATGCCAACTATGAAGTGGCAAGAAAGCACGGTAAGTCAATAGTGGTAATGGAACCCGTAAAAGGCGGCTCCCTCGCAAACCCTCCAAAAGCAGTTAAAGAACTTTTTGACAGCTATCACCCCGATATGTCTTACGCCTCGTGGGCAATACGTTTCGTCGCTTCTCTCGACGGAATAATAACTGTCCTTTCGGGTATGTCAAATATCGAACAAATGAAGGATAACCTTTCCTACATGAAAGATTTTAAGCCTCTCAACGAAGAGGAGCAGGAAATCATAAGAAAGGCACAACGTATTTTGGGATATTCTTCCACTATACCCTGCACCGCTTGCAGCTACTGTACCAAAGAATGCCCTAAACAAATAAATATACCCGCTATTTTTTCCGCAATGAATAAACAGCTCGGAAACGGACAGCATGACGAAGCTGTAAAAAATTATAAAGAAGTTACCGAAAGCGGACATCTCGCCTCGGACTGCATAAACTGTAAGCAATGTGAAAAAACCTGTCCTCAACATTTAAATATAACCGATTATTTGAAACAGGGTGCTAAAATGCTCGAAATAATCGAGTAGGAGGCTAACCATTAATTGATTAGCCGACCTCTCACACCAC
>CAMOYW010000169.1 GCA_946630405.1 uncultured Clostridia bacterium
CGTGCCGTTATCGAACCTGTTGTAGTATACAGCGGGAAGAGAGATGATGTAATGCTCCTTGTCCGTATCTATAAAGAGTGTCTGATTCACGTTTACCGATGTGAAATCAGCCGTCCTGTACCACGAGCCGGTTACGGGGTCTACGTATCTTACCTCAATAGTGGAGCCGGGTATGGTTATCTGCCTTTGGAGTCTGTTTTCGGAGTCCGAAGCGAATGAATACCTGTCGATCACGAACTTTGAGCCGTCCGCAAAGGTGAAGCTCTTTTGGCTCTGTGTATAGTCCGCATCGTTGTGTACAAGGTTGGTCACGGGCTTCACGTCAGTAATTGCCGTCCATCTGTCTTTGTAGGTCTTTGCTACCACGTTGTAAGCATTGAGCGCATCGCCCGTAAGAGGTACGCCGTTTTCGTCCACGGGGTTTTCGGAGTACTTCGTCACCGCAATGGTGCTGACCTCGCCCGTACCCTCACGCACGGCGGAGGTCGTCACCTCGGTTTTTTCGGTGGTCGCCTCGGAGGTCGCCTCCGATGTGGTCACTTCCTTTTTGGGAGGGAGCTTCACGCCTCTTCCCGTGGAGGGGAGAGCCTTTGTGGTGGTCTCCGTGCCTTCTTCGCTCGTCACCTCGGTCGTGACGGTGGTGCGCACAACGGGGTTCTGCTTTATCTTACCCGAAGCGGAGCTTGCCCACACGCTTGCCGTACCTGCCGCAAGCCCCAAAGTAAGGACAAGGGCTGGTAGATATTTGATATTGTTTCTATTCATTATTTCACCTCAATAGATTTTAAATTTTTACAGTTTAACATTATAACATATATCATCACGGGATTTTATTACAATTTAGTTAAATTTTATAAAAAAATGTGCAAATTACAAAAAGATTGAGGATTGAATAATAGTAAATAAATAAAAAGGAGGTCACTATGAGGATCAAAGAAAAAATCATAAGGTCACAGTACTTTTTGGACTCCGTGGGTGAGGATGTGAAGTACACCGTGCTCTACGACAGCTACACCAAGCTGATACTTAAAGACGGGCGCAAGGTCTACGGCGAGGGCGACAGGTTCGTGCAGGACCCCTCGGGTAGGCACGATATGCTCTACGGCGAGCTTCTGGACGAGTTCCGTGTAGATGCGGAAAGCTGCATATATTTATGCTACGACGAGCTGACGGCGGAGTATATCAACAGGATAAATGCCCGCAAAGAGGCGAACGACACGGGGCTCGGGATGCTTGAAAGCGGAACGGTGAAGGCTGTGTGCATAGACAATATCGAAAGCGTAAAGACGGCTGTTGCAAGGAACGTACAGCGCCTGAAAAAACACAGGATAAAGATCTTCTTCCCGAAGGAAAAGGCGGAAGTGGCGAAAGCCGTATTTTTCGAGCTGAAACGCTACTGCATAATATTTGAGCTGACGCTGCTCTGTTCGCCTGCGTATGACTCCGAAGCACCGTGCTTTACCTATCGGGACCTGATGAGCGTAAGAGCCTACACAAGGCTGCTTGAATCAAGGATAAATCCCCTTACGGGCGAGGAGAGCGAGCAGAGCGTGAGAGAGTACCGTGTAACGGCTCCGTGGGTAATAAAAGAGGTGTACGCAAACGGGAAGGAAAAGCTGAAAATAAACCCCGAGGCTCTTTTCAAAATGCTTATAGAGGTAAACGACTTTAAGGTGACGGACTTTAAGGACGGAGCTTATATATACGACCTTGAAAGCCACATATATAAAAAGACGGACGAAACAGCCGTCAGAAGGCTTTTAAAGACCTACGTGCCGAACGAGTACGAAACGACGCTGAACGGAAAGACCGTCTGCACGGAAATGATATACGACAGCCTGTACGAGTACATGAAGGGAAAGCCAAACGCTGACAAGAGCGATATGGACACAAACAAGAGCATATTCGTATTTAATAACGGGATATACGACCTTGACAGTAAGAGATTTATCTCAAACGAAGAGTACGAGGATTCACACACCATAAACGGTGAAGAACCGAGGTATTTCATCACAAGAAGGCTGAACGCCGACTACGACCCGAACGCCAAATGCGAAAGGTGGGACAGGGTGGTGGAAGCCGCAAGAGCGGACGAGGACACCATGACACAGGTGTACGCGATGTACGGCGTGATAATGTCGGGCTTCAACTCATCCGACCTTAAAAAGTATTTTATGCTTTACGGCGACAGCAACACGGGTAAAAGTATGCTCATAAGCGTGGGCGAGAGCCTTTTAAAGGGTGAGGGCGCTCCTTCCAATCTGACCCGTTCCTTTAACCTGCAAGAGATAGTGAAGGACGGTAGGTTCAGCACGGGCGATGTGGTGGAGAGCGTATTTGCCTACTCGGACGACACCACGGGTACCCGAATAGACGCAAACGGCGGAGGTAAGGTGAAAGAGCTTGTGGGCGGAAACAGCATAAAGACGGAGCGCAAGTTCAAAGACCCCGAAAATCAAACGATGAAGTCCACTATCTGCTTTTGTACCAACAGCACAATTTATATCGAAAATTTCGATAACGCAATGGACAACAGATTCCACTACATCCTCTGGGATAATGTGATACCCGAAAACCAAAAGGACACCACGCTTATGAAGGACATAGCGCAAAATAAAGACGGTATACTCAATTACATTGCCTTAAAGAGCCTGCAAGCCTTTCAAAGCCTGTACGACAGGTACAAAAAAACGAAGGTGTGGGATCTGAAAAAGAGCCTCGGCTACGAGATAGTGCGTGAAAAAATGCTGAGCAAGCAGTCCACTGTCTATGAATGGCTTCAAAACCATGTCACCCTCTGCGGCTTCGACCCCTATGACAAAAACATCTACGCCACCACCAAAAAGGAGCTGTACAACAGCTACAAAGAATACTTCACCGCTTCGGGAGCCGAACGGAAAACCATAGAAACGGAAAAAGCCTTCTTTGAAAAATTGTGCGGGATAAAAGAGGTAAAAGAGGCGATGGAAAGAGCGAATAGGGCAACGGGGAGCAGCTGTTTTATATATGTAGACGGTGTCAGTTCCAGAGTAATAAAGGGAATAAAACCGAATAACTTAAACATCTGTTATATTTACCGAAATGAAAAATTGTTTAATTCGGCACAAAAAAAGAGAGGTAAATGGATACGATATGCAAATATATGTTCAAATATAAATTTTACTCATGGTTTTTTTAAAAGTTTAAATGACGAGATAGATAGAGTTAAACACAAGTTTTTTAAAGGCTCTGAAATAATGTGTAAAATTAAAAAGCTAAGAATATATAACGATAAAGTACAGTTTGCTTTATCTGTATGCAGTGATGAACTATATGCAGACATAAATATAAATAACATGGAATAATCACAAAAAAATACCGTGATCAACTGTAATAATGTGATTGGAAAACCTATTTAAATACGATGTTTTTAACATTAATATCTCCTTAATCACACAATCACAACAATATTTAAGGCTCCCTACGAAATATTGTTTAATTATAGATTATTTATAATTTAGGCAAAGAGATAAATTTCAATTTTTTATGTGATTTTGTGATATTACCAAAATTATCTATTTAAAGCAAGCTATATCAAGGCTTTCACGATTACATTAAAGATGTGATTTTATACAACATTACATTAAGGAACCCGTTCATCACCATTATTGTTCATTGACGGGACGACACGGGGTCGTCCCCTACGAAATACATTATATTATTTATATTGTTCCAACACACCGTATATTCGATACAAAAAAACGATGATTATACACAAATGATACTTTATTACCGCTACATTCCGATTAGGAGGGCTTATGGAGATTTTAACACACATAATATACGACTATACCACCAAAAAACTTTATATCGTAATAGACGACGAAAACAAGCAGATAATGCACAAAAGCGTGCGGGAATACGATATTGAGGAGGTCAAAAAAATGCTGTGCACGGTCGTGGACAGCAAAAAACACGGTTATT
>CAMOYW010000170.1 GCA_946630405.1 uncultured Clostridia bacterium
ATTACTGTATTGATTATCGACTATACACTCATCTGTTTTATAAATACAAGTTAATCATATATAGTTGCATGATAAGCTTCAATATTTGTAGGCTTATTGTTTGCATCCAAATCAAACACTAACTCAACAGTATAACTTACTTGTTTCATGTTCCCATTGGGTAGCTGCGATGTAACATATCCATTATAGTATACACTATATTTTTGACTCCTTCCATAGCGAGAAAGAGGATATTTTTGGAAGTATTCACTATTTGCAATTATATTAGCTCCCGTAATGATAACATACTTATCCTCATCTTGGAATGTTGCAGTATTGGGATATTTTAAACTCTCAGCTATAACTGAATCGATTTGTGCCGAACTGTATTTAACCGCTAAATGTGCCTTTTCGGCAAATAAACTCTTATTTGCCTCACAGATCTTTAAAAGTTTTTCTTTGGTAATATTACTATTGGTATTTTGAGATTGTTCTACCACCTTACACTTAACATTAACAATTTTCCCTTCGTATCCAATCTTAGCCGTTTTCGTCTCTGCATCCCAACTAATATCTGCTCCTACTGCTTCACCAATGCTTCTAAGCGGCAGATACATACTTCCGTCAATTATCTGTGCAGGAACATCGGGATGGTATTCTTTACTGTCTGCATAGAAATAGCTTGCATTTTTATATATAGCAACTTCATGCTTGCTATCCGATATACTTGCCTTATTTGTTGCACTATCCCAGTTTACGCTAAAGCCAAGGCTTTCAAATACCCCTCTAACGGGAACAAGAGTCCTTCCATCTTTTATCACACCCTCGGCATTAGCAGTTGAGGATGTTATTGTTGAACTTATTTGAACCGGCACAGTATCTTCGCTACTTAATGAAGGTACTATTTTTTCTAATTCCTCACTTTTTGCTTTATAATCATCAACTAGCGAATTAAACTTTTTTTCATTATAACTTTCCAAATTATTTGCTACACTAACAGTATAATCGCAAAAAGCTATTAAACTATCAAAATATTCAACGGTTTTATTTTTTAATTCAATAAACTTCGACGGACAAGATAAACCATTCAGCTGATTCTTAGCTTTTTTTAACTCATTAGATACAAACGCTACTGTTGTCAAATCTCCACCTGTTGAACTAACAGATCGAAATTGATTGAGGATATTTGTGCAAATAGACCCATAATCCTTCAAATAATCCTGTTCTTGCTGTGTATAGGTAGCGGCAAATGTCGGATATATTACCACATTACTCACAAAAAACACACCCGATAAAATAATTGCCCCTAAACACTTTTTTAATCTCCTTTTCATAATTCAGTACCTCCTATACAAAAATAAAGGTCAACCTCACAAAAGGTTAAAGGAAAAAAGCAAGGTCAACCTTATAATTGAATTATACATCTATAGTTTACATTTGTCAACAACTATAGATTATTTATAACATCTAAAGTATAGTTTATACTATTACCAAAGGAGTTGTTGTTATGATTTATCCTTATGAAGATGTTGGAAACAGAATATTTGCACTTAGAAAAAGCAAGGGGTTGACCAGAGAAAAGCTCTCCGAAATGGCGGATATATCCGTGCAATTTCTTGCCGATATTGAAAAAGGGCGTAAAAATATGACCGTGACCACACTAAGAAACTTAGCCGTAGCTCTTTCGGTCACAACGGATTATATTGTAAACGGGAAAAGTGATACCAATATTGATTTCGACGAAATAAACGAATTATACAAAGTATTAGACGAAAATAACAGACAACTAGCTTTAAAACTGTTACGCATATTTGTTGAAGCAGCAGGACGAAATAACAACTCTTATTAAGGTCGTTTATCCATATAATTGAACTCATGCACCGAGCTTGCTCGGTGCCTAATAAGGTCAAAAAAAGAGCTTAAATATGTTCTCCTTTCGGCAGAAAGGTCTACCGACCCCGAATCCAATTATAACATAATACGGGACGCTGTCAATGTCAGGTAGTATTTTGCTATTGCAAAATCTCCACCTTACCCTTGACAACTTGCTTTATGAAAAAGCGTAACCAATCATTGACACTTTAACAAAAATTGCTCCAACTCCGTCAAAAAACACTTGCTTTTTGTCAAAAAAAATGCTATACTCATCAAAGTGCTTGAATAGCTCAGTTGGTAGAGCAACGCATTCGTAATGCGTAGGTCGTGGGTTCGAGTCCCATTTCAAGCTTAAAAGAGGGTGCATTTTTTCACACCCTCTTTTTTTTATATTTTATTATATTTTTCAAGTGCGACTGCATCCAAAAGGTCTATGGTGTCGCTTTCTCTGTTTGCAAGATTTGCAACGATCATTCTGTTTGCCGCAATTGTTCTTACACCGGTTACATGCTTTAATATAAGTGCGGCATCTATCTTGTCCGCTTTCCCGTCAAGGTTTACATCGCCAAGCAGTTTAAATGTAAATTCGTTTTCTTTTGCATAGCTTTCGGCACTGCTTTGCGCATAACCGTAAATCACAAAACCTGTATATTTATCGAGATTTCCGAAACCGATACTTTTTAAAGCAAGAATTGTGTCTTTCGGCACAACAATATACGCAAGCTCGGTATTTGCAAAAGCATCCGTCGAAATGTTTTTCAAACTGTCGGGCAATGTAACCGAAGTTACATTCGGGATGTTTGCAAGTGCCAGAGAGCCGATACCAGTTACGCCTTCTTCAATAACGACGGATTTGATATCATTTCGCACGGAATACCATTCGGGGCGCAAATAGCTTTCGTAATCGGGAATCGCACCTTTTCCGCTTATTTTAAGCTCGCCCGATGCGCTGAGTGTCCATGTGCACTCCCCCGCCTTTCCGAAAGGGAAATCCGATTTAATATAGGTATTATTCCCCTCGTTTGTGATAACGGCGTATGTTTGCGTGCCGCTGACCCTTGTGTAAACATCTTTTGAGTTGTACCAGCCGTTATTGTTCGGAAGCCATTCGTTGCTTTGTATGTTGCCGAATTTTTCTCCGACGGTAAGCTTATTAAGAGCATCACAATTTCCGAACATAGCCATCTTATATTTAACTTTGCTTCTGTCGAAAGAAGAAAGGTCAAGCTCGTTAAGTGCCGAGCAGTCACAAAA
This sequence comes from uncultured Clostridia bacterium, assembly GCA_946630405.1. Taxonomy (GTDB): domain Bacteria; phylum Bacillota; class Clostridia; order Lachnospirales; family CAG-274; genus UBA3680. Next base: position 3,109 of record CAMOYW010000170.1, read on the forward strand.
CATGGAACTCAAAGATGTTACATTGCTCGTGTCAAAGCCCGACACATCTACGCTCTTTAAAGAAGAACAACCCTCAAACACGGAACTCATGTCGGTAACGTTTCGGGTGTCAAATCCTTTAACATCTATCTTTTCAAGCAGAGAACACTGTGAAAACATAGAATCCATACTTTCGACTTTGGATGTATCAAACGAAGAAACATCAAGTGTTTTTAAGCCGTAACAACGTGAAAACATACAGGACATATCGGTCACTTTTGCCGTTTTAAAAGTGCGAAGGTCAAGAGATCCAAGCGACTGCACATCCGCAAACATATAACTCATATCCGTCACATTATCCGTATCAAGAGCATTAATATCAACGGAAGTAAGACTTCCGCAACTGTTGAACATATATTTCATCGTCGTAACGTTAGAAGTGTCGATATCACCAAATACTATACTTCTTACATTATCACAATTTGAAAACATATAGCTCATATTTGTAACGCCCGAAGTATTCGCACCGCCAAGGTTTATTTTTTCTGCCGAAAAGCCGCTGAACAGATCCTCACAGTCTGCGGGAAATACAGCACCTTCCTTTACGGCAACCTCTTTAACGGCGGTGTTTTCGCCGAAAGCTCGCACCTCTTCCTTATTTACACTACCTTCAAGCGTCAGCACTCCCGTTTGCGAATTGAACCCGACATTTGCAAACACCGCCGAAACGGGTGCAAAAGTACATACAGCCACAAATGCAATAATTGCTTTTCTTAACATTTCCATACCTATCCTCCTTATATTTATATGTACATTATACTCTTAATTCTTTCATATTATAATACTATTTTGGTTATAA
>CAMOYW010000171.1 GCA_946630405.1 uncultured Clostridia bacterium
ATAGTACTCTATTTCTATCTTTCCCTTGTTTTTGCCGTTTGTTATCCTGACCTTGGTTCCGAGGATGGATTTTAGGTCTTTTGCGATTTCAAGGCATGCTCTTGCCACATCGGGGTTGCTTCTCTGCTCATGTAACGGCTCCTGCTTTTCAACAGGTTCTTCTTTTGCTTTTTTAATTATTTCTTCGACCTGTCTTGCACTTAAACCCTCTTCTATAATTTGCTCCGCAAGAGTAAATTGTGCATCGCCGTTTTCAAGAGATATAAGAGGTCTTACCTGACCCGATGTAAGCATTTTACTTTGAAGCAGCATCAGAACTCTTTCGTCGAGGTTCAAAAGGCGCATTGCGTTCGTAATAGTTACCCTGCTCTTGCCGACTTTTTTGGCTATATCTTCCTGTTTAAGTCCGAATTCGTCTGCAAGTCTTTTATAGGTTTTTGCTTCGTCTACTGGGTTAAGGTCCTCCCTTTGAACATTTTCAATAAGTGCGGCTTCCACACTTTTAAGTTCATCGTATGTGACCACGATAGCGGGTATTTTATCAAGCCCTGCTACCCGTGCCGCTCTCCATCTTCTTTCGCCTGTTACTATCTCGTAATACTCGCCGTTATCTTTTACAGTGATTGGCTGAATTATGCCTATCTCCTTTATGGAGTCTGCGAGTTCTTCTATTGATTCATCGCTGAATGTTGTTCTTGGCTGATTAACATTTGGGCTTACTTTATTTATATCAAGTTCAAGAACCTGTGCTCCGCTGTTTTTGGAAACTATATTTGTTTCGTTTGTTTCCATGAGGCTGCTAATGCCTTTCCCCAAAGCCTTTCGCTTTTCAACTGCCATTTTTATGTCCTTTCAATAATATCACTTGCAAGTTTTTCGTATGCAGCCGCACCTTTAGATCGGCTGTCATACATTGATATGGGTAAACCGTAGCTCGGCGCTTCACTTAAGCGCACGTTTCTCGGTATAAGGCACTGATAAGTTTCTCCCAAATAGCTTGCTACTTCCTGTACAACTTCCGCCGCAAGATTTGTTCTTGCGTCATACATTGTAAACACTACACCTTCTATGTCAAGTTTCTTGTTCATTTTAGACTTAATGAGTCTGAATGTATGTAAAAACTGGCTTAATCCTTCAAGTGCAAGGAACTCGCATTGAAGAGGTATGAGCACTGTATCTGCACTTGCCAAGGCGTTGATGGTAAGCAAATTTAAAGAGGGCGGACAATCTATAACGATATAATCATATATGTTTTTCAGGTCGTTATTTTCGATTATTGATTTTAGAATGTACTCTCTCTTGTCAATATCAATAAGCTCGATCTCCGCTCCCGAAAGTTGTATGTCCGTAGGTATTATATCAAGACCTTCAACTTCTGTATGAAGTGTTTCAAGTTTTTCCGAACTGTCAAGCATTAAGGAATATAACGTTTGTTTAAGATTTTGTTTGTCTATTCCAATGCCCGTTGTTGAATTGCCTTGGGGGTCGCTGTCTATAATTAATGTTTTCTTTCCCTTTTCGGCAAGGTAGGCAGACATATTTATTACGGTGGTGGTTTTTCCTACACCGCCTTTTTGGTTTGCTACCGCTATAATTTTACCCATATTTTATCTCCAAATGTTTCACGTGAAACATAGCTATTTTTAGTTTAAGCCGAAATCTATTTAAAATCGGCGTAGCTTAATGAAAATATTGATTATACTTAAACTCCATGGTAATCTTTATATTTTTATCTATCAAAAACAGCGGAACGACACACAGGTCGTTCCCTACAAATTATATAATAATATTCTAAATGTAAGGATTTCTATGATGAATTAGTGTTAATTGATGTTTGCGTATTTTGTTTATTTTATCACTACTTAACAATATATTCCTTAAGCCTGTTGTGCATTTCTTCATCTACATACAGCTCAAATCCGTAGCCTTCATCTTCGGTGGTTTGTTCTATTATCTCACATCCGCCGTGTATCAGTGCGAGGAGTTTTCCCATGGAATACGGTATAAGCACTTTGATTGATTTTTTAAGAGACTTGATCACGTTTTCAAGTTCATCTTTGAACGTATCTATTCCTACATTTGTTTTGGCGGATATCATAATTGTCTTTTCCGCCTTGTAGTCGTGTTTTAACGGTACTTCCGTTTGTGCCCTGTCCATTTTGTTGTATAGAGTGATTATAGGCTTTCCCGTCACGTTTAGCTGTTCAAGCGTATCATACACGGCATCCATTTGATCGGAATAATTTTCGTTTGAAGCGTCTACCACATGCACTAATACATCCGAGTACTTCGCTTCTTCAAGTGTAGCTCTGAATGCCTTAACAAGACCGTGGGGCAGTTTTCTTATAAAACCGACAGTATCCGTCAGCAGATATTCCGCACCGCTGTTTACCTTGAATTTTCTCGTGGTGGTGTCAAGCGTTGCAAAAAGTTTGTCTTCCGAAAGGACTTCAGCATCCGTTAAAAGGTTTAAAAGAGTTGATTTACCTGCATTGGTATATCCCACAAGAGCCACAACGGGTATTTTATTTTTCATGCGTTGCTGTCTCATTACGGTCCTGTGGTGCTCTATCTCCTTAAGCTGCTTGTTAAGCTCCGTAATTCGGTTTAGAATGATTCTTTTATCGGTCTCGAGCTTTTTCTCGCCGGGTCCTCTTGTGCCTATACCGCCGCCGAGCCTGCTCATATCTTTACCCTTTCCCGTGAGGTGGGTAAGATTGTATTTCAGCTGCGCAAGCTCTACCTGTACCTTACCTTCTGCGCTTTGCGCTCTCATTGCAAATATGTCAAGTATAATGAGGGTCCTGCTCATTACCTGCACGCCGAGTATTTTTTCCATGTTGCGTATTTGCGCGGGTGTCAGATCGTCGTCACAAAGCACGGCATCTGCCTCGACCATATCTACATAGTTTTTTAGCTCCTCAAGCTTTCCTTTGCCGAGGTAAAGCGCTCTGTCCGCCTGCTGTTTGCGCTGAACCATAGAGCCGACAACTTCCGCTCCGCTCGTTTGCGCAAGTGCCTTAAGTTCGGCTATACTGCTGTCTATATCCAAGCCGCTTGACCCGTCGTCTATGCCCACAAGTACAAGCTTTTGTTTAATATCGTCGTTTTCGTACATATAATTTTCCTAAAAATATACTAAGTGAAACACCGATCTTCTAAGGAAACACTGATTAATTAAATCAGTGTGTTTCCCTAATTCTTTAATCGGTTTTCAATAAGGTATATTATAAATCTATGGCTTTTAAGTGTCAAGTTTTTTAAGCAATTTAATGGAAGAAATTAAATATTATTTATACTATTGTTAATACTTTAACAATAGTCACCTTATTTTTCTTATATACGATAGATATAATTTCCCGTTCGTGTATATGGCTCATAAATACGCTTACTTAAACCAATTTAAGTGCTATTATTATCCATATTGTTACAAATTTCACAATTGCTCTTAAATTTTTTAAAATTTTTTCTTGACAAACTGTATTAAGTGTATTAATATAACTGTATTAAGTCACTTAATACAGTTATGGAGGTGTTATATGATCAATATAGATTATTCCGACAGACGCCCCTTATACGAGCAGATCACCGATAAGCTTGCGGGACTTATGCTTGCAGGCGTTTTAAAGCCCGGCGAAAAGCTTCCCTCTGTCAGAAGCCTTGCGACGGAACTTTCGGTCAATCCCAATACTATCTCCCGTGCCTACGGCGAACTTGAACGCATAGGCTATATTTACTCTGTTGTGGGTAAAGGCAGTTTTGTATCGGGCAAGGAAAACATTGTAGAGGGCGAAAGCGCAAAGCTGCTCAAGGAGATGGAGGAACTTTTGAATAAAGCAAAGTCCATGGGTATCTCTCGAACCAAGATCGAAGAACTTTTAAAGAATTATCCCTCGTGATCGGGGAACGCCGACTTGGATGAAAATACAGTATGGGG
>CAMOYW010000172.1 GCA_946630405.1 uncultured Clostridia bacterium
TTTTTGAATATTTTCCCATATAGCATAGCCATAGGGACGGATTATCATACAGCCCCTTACGGAAGAATAGTCGGTAAGATCCGCCTTCTTCACTATGTCGGTATACCACTGTGCAAAATCCACATCGCGGGATGTTATCGCAGTTACATTTTTATCGTTAGCCATTGAAATAAATGCTCCTTTGTAATTAATAAAATGCACTCTGGGGGAATTGAACCCCCGTTTCCCGGTTCGGAGCCAAGCGTTCTATCCATTAGACTAAGAGTGCCGATACGGCGAAAGCCGTATTTTTTTAAAGATCCCTTTACACCATTATAATGCGCCCTTTATGGCATCAAGGAAGTCCTTGTATTCCTCAAATGCGGGAAGGTCGGGATTATCTTTTATGATCTGCTCGGTACTTCTGAACAAAAAGCCCGCCTTGCTTGCCTTTATCATGCCGAGGTCGTTGTAGCTGTCACCCGCGGCGATAGTCTCATATCCTATGGATTGAAGTGCCTTTACGGTGCTGAGCTTTGAATTTTCTATCCTCATTTTAAAGCCGGTGATCTCTCCGCTGTCCGCAACCACAAGCTCGTTGCAGAATATGGTAGGCATACCGAGTTTCTTCATAAGCGGTGAAGCAAACTGCGTAAATGTGTCGGATATGATTATGACCTGTGTAAGTTCACGAAGCTCATCAAGAAATTCTTTTGCTCCCGGAAGGGGATCTATGGTCGCAATGGTGTCCTGTATCTCCTTAAGTCCGAGACCGTGCTCTTTAAGTATACCGAGTCTCCAATTCATAAGTTTATCGTAATCGGGCTCATCCCTTGTTGTCCTTTTAAGTTCGGGAATACCGCTCGCCTTTGAAAACGCGATCCATATTTCGGGCACAAGCACGCCCTCAAGATCCAAACATACTATATTCATATAAAACTCCTTAATAATTATCTTTTACAAAGCTTTCTATCCTGTTGACCCCTTCCACTATGTCACGCATGGAAGCGGCAAAGGATATACGGATAAAGCCCGATATGCCGAAGACATCGCTTGGCACAACAGCCACCCTGTATCTGTCCATAAGTATTTTAGCAATATCTTCCGAAGTGTTCATCATATTGCCTATAACTTCCTTACCGAGAAGCTTGGATACGTCCACAAACAAATAAAACGCACCCTTTGGCAAAAGGGAAGAGATCATAGGGATGTCGCTTATTCTCTGGGCTATGTAATCACGCCTGTGCTCAAAATCGTGCAACATAGCTTCCACCGCATCCTGCGGACCCGTAAGCGCCTCAAACGCCGCCTTTTGCGCTATGGAATTGACATTCGAGGTTGAATGTGACTGTATTGCGCCTATGGCTTTTGCAAGCTCTTCACCGCACGCCGTATATCCCACTCTCCAGCCCGTCATGGCATAGCTTTTTGAAAGACCTCCCACAACAACGGTCTTTTCCTTTATTTCTTCTCCGAGAGAAGCAATGCTCGTATGCTTTAACTTGCGGCTGTATATAAGGGTCGAATAAAGCTCGTCGGATATAACGAATATGTCCTTGCCTTTAAGCACCTCACATATAGCTTCAAGTTCCTGCCTTGAATACACCATACCTGTGGGATTGTTGGGCGTGTTTAATATAAGCACCCTCGTTTTGGGCGTTATCGCCTTTTCAAGCGCCGCAGCAGTCAGCTTAAAGGAATCCTGCACCCTCGTGTTTATGACCACGGGCACCCCGTAAAGCATTTTAACTATATCTATGTAACTGTTCCAGTAGGGAGCGGGTATGATGACCTCATCCTCGGGGTCTATAAGTGCCGCAAGGGCATTTTTGACCGCCTGCTTTGACCCGTTGGATATTACTATCCCCTCGGCGGTATAGTCCACATTATTGTGTACTTTGAGATAATCCGCCACCGCTTGGCGAAGTTCACTTATACCCTCATAGCGGGTATACCGTGTGAAATTGCTCTCTATGGCTTCAACAGCCGCCTGTTTTATATTATCGGGAGTATCAAAATCGGGCTCGCCCGCCGCAAAGTTGATGACATCCACCCCCTCGGATTTCAAAGCCTGCGCACGAGCGGATATGCTGAGCGTCGAAGACGGTCTGATACTCTCGGCTATTCGAGATAATCTCATTCTTCTCCCCCTTTTCTTCCTGTTTATGTCGATATGCAAACACAAAGGGCATAAATCGACATTTTCTATTTTACTATAATCCGATATTTTTTTCAAGGGAAAAAAGTAATTTTGAGTCGGGGGATATAATAAATCGTAAACTCATCCCATATTGTGTGACAAAAAAAATCATTGACTTATTTTTGTCACTTATATTTTTTGTGACAAATTTATGATATACTGTCTCTGTTTATTCTGTTTATTTAACAATAACCCCGAACGGAGATTGGATCATGACTACCGAAACGACAAATACGAACAGCTTTAACAGCCGTTTCAGCAGATTACTTACCCTTATAGATTTAAAAACAAATGAATTTGCGGACAGGATGGGTTGTGACAGAACCTATATCAGCAGGATAAGAAGCGGAAACCGTAAATTAAAAAGAGGTTCAAAGGCATCCGAAAAATTTATATTGGGGCTTTACGATGCCGCAGCCGAAAAAGGAAAGCTTCACCTGATAGCACAGGCAATAGGCACGGACAACACGGACGAGCTTGCCATAAAGCTCAACAGCTGGCTTTTTGCGGGCGAAGTCGTAACAATAGATGCAAATAAAAATATTTTTGCAAGATCAAGCAACAACACTCTGTTCAGCGAACGGTTTTCGTATTTGCTCTCCGTAACGGGCATATCAAACATAAAGCTTGCAAGAGCGGTACATGTGGACAGCTCTCTTGTGAGCCGTTGGAAAAAAAGCGACTCTCCGAGAGATGAGCGAATAAGAAGCAACATTATCTATTTCATCATAAACTACTGCCGTGTTCAGGGAATGGAAAACACGCTCAAAGAGCTTACGGGCAACGAGCAAAGCATCGACAGCTACGATTTTGACTCCCTTTATGAGTGGCTCTTTGGCGGAGACAGCTCACAAAAGTATATCAAGAGCATGCTCACAAGCCTCAACTCTCCCGTTGAGCCATCAGTATTTGATAACTTTCCCATTGACGAGGAAAAGGTAACTATGTCCAATTCCTCCTTTTACGGTCGTGAAGGGCTTCAACGCTCCGTTTTGCTCTTCCTCAAAAACGCCATACAAAACAAAGACAAAGAGCTTCTTTTATATTCCGACCAAAGTATGGAATGGCTCTCCGGCAACAAGGAATTTACAAGGCAATGGTTCTCGCTGATGTACAAATGCCTTGTAAACGGAACAATAATAAAGATAATACATAACGTAGACCGCCCTATAAACGAGATGATAGAGGCTATACAGTCCTGGCTTCCCCTTTACCTTACGGGAAATATAACCTCTTTCTACTCCAAAAAGGCAAACGGAGAAAGGTTTAAGCATACCTTCTTCGTATCCGACAGTGCAGTCATCTCATGTGTCACAGCCTCCCTTGTGGACGATGCACTTTACAGGCTGACTGTCACTTCCGACTATTTGAAGCACTGCCGCACACTCTTCCGTGCGCTTTTAACGGGCAGTAAGACCCTTGTGGATGTTACGGACCTTCAAAGCGACATACAGCTCAAAAACAGACCTCATGGAAGCGAGTTACTTTTGCCGAACAAGCAAATACCCAAACTTACAGTAATGAAAGACGAAAAGACCAAACTCTGCCCCTTTGACAAATGTGCCGTTATATTGGGCGACAGCTGGGTAAAAATAATCAGGACGGATGCTCCGAATCTGGTGTTTACTTTCTCGCATATGTCCATGGTCAACGCTTTCAGAGCATATATGCACACTTTAAAGTAAGGGAACCGCTGATTTAATTAATCATTCGCATATTTGGCTAATGTCACCGCATAC
>CAMOYW010000173.1 GCA_946630405.1 uncultured Clostridia bacterium
TGTGGTGCTTCTTCCGCTCCCTAAGCTTGTAAGGTATGCAGAGGCAGGCGAGTTTGAAAGTTCCGAAGTTGAAAAATACCTTGAAGAAAAGTTTGATAAATGCGGTAAATGCGACACCCTTGTGCTCGGTTGCACGCATTTTAACTATTTCAAGCCTTATTATAAAAGTCTTTTGGGAGATGAGGTGCATCTTGTGGATGGCAACGATGGCACCGTAAGGCGAATGATAAGCCTGCTCGACCTTAATACCGCAGGAAGCGGAGAGGGCAGGGCAGAATATTTTTACAGCGGCGTGCCTGTTTCAAATGCACAGAGCGAGCACATAAAAAAGTGCATCGCAAAGCTGGATGAAGTTTATAACATAGAATAAAAAAGCTGTGGGTAAGTATTATTTGAGTGCTTAGCCACAGCTTTTGTATATTTATTGATGTTTGTGAATTAGCCGATCGCGAGTATGTGTGGGATCTTATAGAGCCATTTATAGGATTCGGGCGCTTAATAAGATCGTCGTTAAAGCTATCGTGTAAGGTTCACGCATCTTTCTTTGCGAAATTTGTAAGGATTATTTGTAAAACCGATATGGCGGTGGGGGCTGGATCATTTACCCGAATATCTCTTCTCTCAGCCACTTATCCTTCTTTGCAAGTTTGCGTTTCCATTTTGAGCGGAAAAGTTTTGACAGGGGGAGCTCTTTTTTAAGCCTGTGTCTTACGATGGCGTATGGATTCAATACCGTGCTGTAGCCAAATTCTCTGAGCCTGAGGCACATATCTATTATGCTTTCGGCTTCACCTAAGGTTGTGTCAAAGCCGCCCGCACGCTTAATAACGCTTGCTCTTATGGCAAAGCAGTAGTCGCCTGCGGAGGTCACGTTGTGGGCATATTTGAGTATGTGCATATAGCCGTCGCTTGATATATGCGTGTTATGGCACGCATTTGTAACTTTGCCGTGTCCGACGGTAAGTCCTGCACCCTGTATTCTGTTACCGGCTATTGCCATGGGGCAGACCACGCCGACGTTACCGAGTTGGAGATATTGCATAAGCTCGTTCACACATTCTTTGGTGAGCTTTATACCCTTTTTTGCGTAAATTATGTATTCATCCGTGACCTTTTCCATATTGCCGAGTTTTCTGACGACTTTTGGCTTTATATCGCAGTTGTAGGTCACTTTATATACGGGAGCACCGTTGATGCTTTGTGCCTGTGCTTGTATGCCGTCCGATTCAAGCTTGGCTTGTACAGCCTTTAAGCCGGATTCTATGCAGTAGGGCTTAGCACTTATATCCGTGGCAACGGAACCCGAGTGCATACGCCAGTAGTAAAGCACCTTGGGTATGTTTATGACGGTTTGAGCCTCTTCACACATCCTAAGCATAAGGTCGTGATCCTGACTTCCGTCAAAGCCCTCTCTAAAGCCGCCGACCCTGTTAAAAAGCTCCTTCCTAAAGCAACAAAGATGGCAAATGTAGTTGTTGCCGAGAAGGTTAAAGGGGGAGTATGCGGGTTTAAAGTGGATGATGTCGGGGTGAGCCTTACTTGAAGAAAAGCTTGCCTCGTCGCTGTATATAACGTCTATACCTCTGTTGATGGGCGCTTTCAGTTCGTAGAGTGCATCAAGAGAGAGCATATCATCGTGGTCGAGAAGTATCACATAGCTTCCGCTTGCCATTTCTATGGCAATGTTGCTGTTTTGTGCTATGCCGTAGTTTTTGTCGAGCTTTTTGTATTTTATCCGTTTATCGTCACAGCCTCTGACGACTTTTCCGACTATATCGCCTTTCATGTTGCTCGCATCCGCTATACAAAGCTCCCAATTGCCGTAGCTTTGAAATATCACGCTTTCGATCATTGCCCTGAAATGTGAGGCTTTGGGGTTGAACACGGGCACGCAAATGCTGATCAAAATGTCTTTCCCCTTTTTTTGGTCGCTTTGAAATTCGTAAGCATCATCTGTAAGGGATTTAAGCTTTATGTAATTGTTCGTGGCTTTTTTGTATTTCAGCCGTTCCTTTATTTTTACGACGGTAGGCACAAGTCCTCTGTCGGATAACATTTTTAAGGCTTTTTTTGTGTACATAATATTATATGAAAATTAACTGACCGAGTTTTCTGATAATTCCGTATTTATATATATGATATTTGTGAATGACAGACAGCTTTTTCGGCTTTGAAGAATTTTTGCTTTCCGCAAATTCTTTAAGCATTTTCTTTTGCGAAATCGGTATGTCGGGGTAATCGGCAAGCAGTTCCTTTGCAAGTGTGTAGCTTAGTTCGAGCATATTTTTGGACTTTTCCTTGTCTTTTAATCTGCCTATAATATACTTCGGGCTGTTCATATCCTTTGGCCCGCAAAGGTTACTTTGGTGCTCTCTGTAAAGCACGGTGCTTTTGTCAAGGTACTTCAATTCACCGAATATCGCACAAACACAGGCTATCCACCAATCGTGTACGGGTATGTTTTCGGGCTCTTTCAAGATGTTTATAAGCGCTCTGTTTACCGCGGCGGTACAGCCCGTAACACAGTTTTGAACAAGCAAGTGATTAAGAGCCGTCCTTTTGGGGGATATATGCTGCCTTTTATTCATGGAAGGGTGTACGAGCTCTCCCGCTTCGTTTATGACCGAACAATCGGAAAATACCATAAGGGGAGTTTTGATGCCTTCAAATAAGCTCAGCATATCTTTAAGCTTATCTTTATCCCAAATGTCGTCTTGATCGGAGAAAAACACCACATCCGCAGTGGTTTGGCGTATAAGGTCGAAAAAAGCGACCTTGGCATTCCCCGAATTTATTTGGCGTTTTATAACGGTTACTCTTTTATCGTCGGCGGCTTCGTTAACAGCGGATAAAGTGCCGTCGGTGGAGGCGTCGTCTCTTATGTAGAGGTGAAAATTTTCATAACTTTGGTCAAGTATGGAGTTTATCTGCTCTTTTATGTACTTTTCACCGTTATAAGCCGCTAAAATTATATCTACTGTCATTTTGATCGTTTTGCTCTCACAAGATCCAGCACGAATTTTGTGTTTATGGCAAGGTGCATAAGAAACGTAACGGGAGCGGGATACTTTTCTTTATAGTATTTATCGTAAAATATGGTTATCCCGTCCCTGAAATATCTTATGACTGCCGTGTTTTTGGTATGAAGCCCGCTTTGCCCTTTAAGGTGTAGCATGTAAACATCCGAATAATATATTACCTTGTAGCCTGCCTGTTTTATTCGGTAGCAAAGGTCAATATCTTCGGCGTACATAAATATTCGCTCGTCAAATAAGCCCACCGTATCAAGTGTCGACTTTGGTATAAGCATAAACGCACCGCTTACCGAGTCAACTTCGTGTGTTTCGTCGGGTGAGAGGTAACTTAACGTGTACCCTCCGAAAAGCCTGCTCTTGGGAAACAGCCTGTGAAGCTTTAAACAATAGCACAGGGAGTTAAAAGGCGTTGGAAACCCTCTTTTACAGCCGTGGTCGAATTTTCCGTCCGCAAGCAAAGTTTTAATGCCGAGGCAACCCACTTCTATGTGAGAACGCATGTATTCGACGCATTTATCAAGGGTCCCTTCTTGCATAACGGTGTCCGAATTGAGGAAGAGTATGTACTTTCCCTTTGCTTTTTTTGCTCCAATGTTGCAGGCATTTCCGAAGCCGTTATTGGCTATATTTGTATATATATGTACTCTTTCATCGTTGTAGGCAAATACTTCGCCCGCTTTGGTGGAGTTGTCCGTTACTATTATTTCATAGCTTATTTTGTGTGTTGTGGCTATTACGGCATCAACTGTTTGAGTACAGAGTTTTTTCGTGTTGTGGTTTACAATTATTACAGAAAGATCCATTAATATATTTCTTTGATCAATATATTTCTTCAAGTAATGAATAGAAGTTGGGGAAAGATATTCCCACGCAATCCGCATCT
>CAMOYW010000174.1 GCA_946630405.1 uncultured Clostridia bacterium
GTTTGACGGAATACCCCGTGCTGTAAAGGCAAACCACATTACGACCAGTGTGTCATCGCTGCCGACACACAACGCCTGCAGAACAGAATCTATAATATTCACCGGGTCGCGATTGCTGCAGAGGTCACCCTCTTCACTCCCCGACCTCAGGCAACGTGCATAATTCGCCCGAGGGAATATTATTGTGTATATTATACTAATTTTACAAAAAAAAGTCAATATTTTTGGAATTTATATTTCAATTTTTTTGTGACATTTCCATAAAGTTTTATTATTTTGACCATTATTAAATGGCTATAAAATACCCCTCGGCAACAAACCGAGGGGTATAAATCATTCTTTTCATTCTTCAAATGTTGTCTGTGAGTTAAAGTCACCCGCATTTGCCGTAACTTTCTTGGTCACAAAGTCATCAAGTGTTGCATATCCGTTAATGTAAACGTAGCTGTCATAATGGTTTTCACCCTTTTTAACATCGTACTTGAAGTTGTCGTAGATCTTTCCATAGTTCGATGTGTCAACGGTAACCTCGCCCGCTTCGTTCACAAGCAGATCTCTGTACTCTATAACGTAATAATAAGCTCTCTCCACCGCATCGTTATATTCATCGGGTGTGTACTTATCCTCAACAAGGTAAACAAGATAGATCTGATTCTTATCTCCGTAGCCTTTTTGATTCTTGCTTGTAAGGAGGTAGAATCCTTTGTATTCGGCACTTGTAAACTCTCTGTTTGAATCCCAATGTGCGGACTCTGCCTTGATAACATCCTCTGCCTGAGACTTCATTTGAGTAAGAGCATCTTCACTTACCTGATCCTTACTGTCAAGATAAGCACTGAGACCTTCTACCTTGTACGACTTTTCGGTAGGACTGAATACAACGCCGTTTTTCTTCGCATAGTAATCATTATCTACATCTATCGTATAGGTAACTTCATCTCCGTTTGAAAGACCATAATTCTTATCACTGTAAAAATAAAGCTTCTTTACTTCTTTATCGCAATCGGAAGTATCATACTTGGCATTGCCGTCACCGTCAATACCCGTGAACTCAACTTTAAGCTTTTCAAAAGGATCGATGCTCTTAACTTCTTTAAGTCCTTCAACGGTGAATGTTGCATCTTGATACTTGATATTACATCCGTATTTTTCTTTAAGTTTAGCCTTATCTACATCGGTCCATTTAAGTTCAATCGTATCTCCGTTTTTAAGACCCTCAAATTCACTTTGATAACAATCTTCAATATCCCATTTAAAGGATTCGGCAACACCATCTCCGTCACTCATGTTCTTGCCTCTCTTTTTAACTGCGGCAAGATACTTATCGTTAAAAGCGTTGGTATCAAATTTAAGCTGACCCTCACCCACGGTATCGTAACCCTCAAACTCGGGCTTTATAAGCAGATTAAGGTTAATAGTAGGCACGTAAAGCGCCTTTGCTATAAGCACTATGGCTACAACAGCCACGACAGCCGCAATGATCGCCATGGTCTTTTTGCTCATTTTAGGTAATTCGGGCATAGGAGCGGGCTGTGCATTTTCCTGCACGGGAGCCTGCTCGGACTGTACGGGTTGAGAAGCAACACTTTCCTGCTTTGCTCCGCATTGCTCACAAAACAGAGAACCGTCTTCAAGCTTTGCTCCGCATTTTTCACAAAACATAATATCCTCCTATCAGAACATTCCGCCGCCAAGGGACGATAACTTATCGATGATCGCACTTCTTGCGATTACAAATGTAACTATAACTATCACAAGCTCGGCAACCGCAAATACCCAAAACTTCTTATCTTTTTTTGCATCACCGAATGCTATTGTAAGCACTTCATAATCAAGCACCACACTGTACACATAGTTGAAAAACAGAAGAACGCCGAGAGCCTCAAAAAGCTTGGTGATAAGTGCAATGCCTATGATCACCCTCATGCAAATAAGTGTAACGGCAGAAACGCAAACCACTCCGAGAAGCTTCTTAAAGTCGACCTTAGCAAATAAGAACCCTACAAGAGCCACCGCCGCCTTGCTTAAAGCTACGGCAAGCACGCACGAAAATGCCATCGAAAAGACAGGCAATCTCTTCATTACTTCATTTCTGAACTCGGCGGGAATAGCTCCCGAAAGAATCGCAATTTCAATAAACGGAAGTATAAAAAGCACGAGTAAATAAATTATACCTATCGCATACTGAGGAAGCACATTGGGACTCTGCCACGCATAGGTTAGAGTGGAAATGGGTTGTTTAAATATGCGCAATGCAAAGTCCTTGACCCCTGCGACAATAGGAGCAAAATCAAACCCGGGTGTTGCTTGCGGAGGTGTCGATTGAGCGGTTCCCTGTTGAGGTGCCGCTTGCGGAGCCGATTGAGGTGCGCCCTGCTCGGATACGGTCTGTTGAACCTCCGCCTGTACATTCTCGGTCTTAGGAGCTTCTTGCACAGCCGCACTTTGCTGTGCAGCTACCGCCTGTTCGCAGTTGCAACTACCCCCCTCGGGTATTTGCTGACCGCAATATCTACAAAATGCCATAAATTTTCCTCCTTTTTTATAAAAAAATGGTGTAAATTATTAAAAATTCATTAATATTTTACACCATTAAGTAACAATTGTCTACAAACGTTTTTAAATTGTTACATAACTGTAATATTATGAAGCGGCACCTGTACTTGCCGTTTCGCCCGACTCATCTTCGGTAAGATCTATCACTTCATCTGCAGTGAAGCTTTCATCTTCGGTTTCGGCTTCACTTGCCTGCTCGGTAGAGTCTGTATAGTTTTCGGGATCCTGCACTTCCTCAACTTCCGTCTTCCCAAAGTCCGCAAACTGGCAGTTTATGGAATACACATAGGGGATCTTACTCTCGCCGTTTATGTACTTTGCATCCATTACAAAGGTATAGTCTATCATATTTCCGCTTTGCTTATCCACGGTAGCTATAATATGAGAATAATTTATCTCCATATTCTGTTCGTCTTCCAAAGTCGTGCCCGATGATTCTATGCTTTTTTTCATTTCATCGTTGAGCTTTTTGGGATCGTACTTTATATTATAGACGATATTCTTGCCGTCCTCGGTTGAATAGGCGTTTTCTATCGCTCCTTCGTAAACGGCAAGAGAAAAGTTATTCATTTGAGCGTAAAAATCCTCATAGGAGATAGGACCCTTTATTTTATTGCTTGTTTCATCCGTTTTTGTGTAAAAATAAAGCAACTCACCGTCATAATAACCCGTGATAACGCCCTTTGTTACACCGCCGCCCGACACGGAGCTTTCATTTTCCATGGAGAAACTCGCAAGACTTTTTTCATCGGTCAGGTTTTGTTTAAGAGCTACCCTGCTTACGGAATACTCCTTTTCACTTCCTTCAACGGGTGCGGCAGGTTCTCCGTTTTCATTAGTGGTCTGCTCCGAAGTAGCTGCTTCAAGATTTTCGTCCACGCCTATATCCGTTCTTGTATAAAGATATATGGTCGAATTCTTCTCACCCGAAGATTTGTTAAAAGCATCCGAAAATGAGGTCTTTGCCTGTTCGGGCGTGAGAGCGGTATCCTTTTCTCCCGCATCCGCAAGTTGAGAGGAAAGCGCCTCCTCCGCCATTTTCTGTCCTTTTTTGTATGCGGCACTTTTTGCATCACCGCAAGCGGAAAGCATCACGCACGATAAAAGCAGTGCCGCTATACTTAAGTACTTCTTTTTCATTTCAATTTCTCCTTTAGCTTGATATCAGCCGATTTAAGCTCCTTTGCGGCAGCTCTTACAGCCTGTGTTATCTCAATACCGCCCGTGAGCCTTGCAAGCTCGTCGTACACCTCATCCTCGGAAAGCTCAATAAGCCTTGTGGATGTGGTATCTCCTTCGGTATTGTTTTCTATTAAAAAGTTGGTATCAGCCATTGCAGCTATCTGGGGAAGATGAGTAATG
>CAMOYW010000175.1 GCA_946630405.1 uncultured Clostridia bacterium
TGCGTATCATAATCGGCTGGGTTTACTGTTGGCGTTCCATATAATCTATACGCAACTGTTACATATCCGTCTGTTGTAGTTACCGTTCTTGATGTTCCGTTTGACACGCCGTTTGTTGCCGTACTTGCACCGCTTGACACATTCCCCGCAAGGAAAAACAGAATAGCGGCACCCTCAATAATAGGTGCATTTGAGGATAGTGTAAACGTACCGTTGCCTGTTCTGATGTTCCTATAACGTACTGTGTTATCAATGTCGGGAAACGTATTGTCAAACAAGTTCACACCGCACCTTGTTATGTTTGCATCGGTGTAGCCGTTTATCGGGTTAGGGTTGTCGGGTGTGCCGTTTCCGCCTGTGGCGTTTATCTCGCATTTTACTTCCTGCAAAACATTAGCCATGTTCGTTTCAAACGTGGCTATTGCTCCCGAAGCCGTGCGAACTTTAAGGCTTCCGCCCGTGTTACCCGTGCATCTGATCCATGCCATATTACGATACCCTCACTTTCACGCCTAAATCTATATCCTGGGCTTCAAACGTAAGTGTTACGCTTCCCGTTCTAACAGATACACCTACGGGGTTTACACCAAAGTAATCGGTATAATAGTCAATAGTCGAGGTTGGTGTTACCGAAGCATCCGAAAATGTGATGCTTGTATTTCCCGCCGTGAGCGTTCCTATTAAGTCCGTAAACTCAGTTTTAGCGTCAATAGCTTCTTTTATATCCGAAGCGATAGCTCTTAATGCCGATTCGCTTACTATCTTTTCTGCTGCCATTTTTATACCCCCTTATGCTTCGTTCCAAATGTTATGTGCTTCTTCGGCGGTTACTAAACCGCTCACATTCTCTAATCTGTTTACAGGCAAATCACCTGTTATGCTTGACATAGGAATATCACCTTCAAGTCTTGTTGTAGGCAAATTACCTGTTGTCCTATCCAACGGGAGTTTTCCTGATATTTCATCAAAAGAAACAACTTCTCCGAGGTCTATTTCAATATTGCTTCGAGGAAATTCCAATATGATATTATCCATTTCAAATAACCCCCTCGTAAAGAATCTTATCCGAAGAAATTCGCTTAATCAGAGTTCGCTTTGCTTTACCGTTTATATGGAGAGAAAGCTGAATATCTATCATGTATTTTTCTTTAAGTTTCAAGGTATCTTCCTGTGTCAACCAAGCAGTTGCCGTTGTTCCGTCAAAATCAAAATCCTCAGTTGTTTTGGTAATTAGAATAATTCCGCATTGTGCAAAATCCAAGCGTTTTATTTCTGCACCTTCGGGAAGGTTTCTAATGAAAAACGGTATATCTGTACCCCTCATTATGCTTGTCATAACATCACTCCTTCCTTACAAGCTCGCCCAAATAGCGTGTGCTTCTGCTGCCGTCATATATCCCGTTACATTAACCACTTTGTTTGTAATGTTGATGTTATCTCCACCCGTATATACGTCCGTTGCTCCCGTGATAGCAGCTTCAATACGTTCTTCCAGGTCATTCATATTTGAGGCGTTAAAAGCGTCCCCTTCTTCCGTTACCGTGCCTTCATCACGCGATACGGTTACAGGCTTTGATACATAACCGTCATTTATGATGCGACGGTTAGGATATTCGCTTATTCGGTCTTTCCACGTCTTTTTGACAAAAGCCATATTCGGTATTCCCCCTTGTATAGATTTAGTTTACTTATGTCTGCTGATTAAAGCAAGCCGACGGAAATACTGTCGCCACAAAAGATTTCATCGGTGTAGTATTCCACCTTGTCAGATAGCTCGCCGTCTAACTGTTCTTTCATGCTCAAAAGCATATTCTCGATGATGTTCAAGTCCTTGCTATTCCATGCCGAGCCGTAATCGGTACGGGGCAATACATAACCTCTGTTCCAGGAAGCATTTAATGCGATACACAAGGTTTCAAGCATATCGGTTACATTGTTCCTGTCCTGCGATGTAAGCAAAGTCTGACCGTCAGTAACGGCGGTAAACGGTGTATATGCAACGCCGAGGCTATCAGCTATGTATTCCACGTTCCCGACAATGCGAAGCCAATCCGCCGCCATGAAATAATCTGATCCTTGCCAATCTGTTTTTGGTGTAGTCCATGTAGGCATATTCTTTCTCCTTTAATTCACAGGTGTAACCGTGCAAGTGTAGTCAACGGGTGCGGTCATGCCCTGACTTTCGTAAAGGTGCTTTAACAGGCATATTACGCCCCACGCTTCTACCGTCGCCCCCGTTGTGTAATCGTATGCAGGAAGTTCAACAACGGGTGCGGTAGTGTCAATATCGGCGCCCTGCTTGATATTGTGAGTATAAAAATACCAATCATGCTTGTTTAAGTCCGTCAGATAACCACTAAATTCTGCTTCAACAGGCACACCGCCTATATCGCCTTCAATCCTTTTCGAGCCTAAAATGTATAGTCTGTCAGCCGTATAACCTTCTTCGGCGGGTGTATATCCGATCACTACACCGCTTTCGCTTGCTTCGGCTATCGTAAAATTGATTTCGCTATCGTCTGTATCGGTTGTTGAAATAGTAAGCCCTCTCGCGTCCTGTACTACATCGGGACTATCAAACATCGAGAATATCTTTCGGCAAGTAATGTGTCCGTTGCTTCCAGGAAGCGTAAAATTTAATCCCGTTACAACGCAGGTCTTGAATACGTTTCTTTGCGTTTCGAGCCTGATTACATCCCCTAACTCATAGCGGTAGTCCTGTACCACATCGACCTCATACTGATTGTTTATATCGCTGATAAGGTGTGCTACACGTCTTGCTTTTCCTGCCGTATATCCGTTAGTGATAAGGTCATTGTTATTCTCGTAAAGTTCGCCTGAGTCTGCATCCAGTCTTTCGGTTTCATCGTACTTGTTGTTGACAACCTGATAAAAACTTACGATAGGCTGAACGTAAGTGTTACGATCCGAAGTAAACGATACATACACGTCTGCCGTTCCGTCCTCGTTGATTTCTTCGTCGAGTGTGTCGTATATTGCTGTAACCGCCGCAGCAGGTACGGATTTCTGATAGTCGTTTACTATGAACTTACTGATAGCATAGAACGGCACTTTGTAAAGGATTTCCACATATTCGTTAGCTCTTATGTAAGTCCTTGAAGATTGCGTAAGCCTTACGCTTTCAGCCGATACAAGGTTTTCGTTTCTTGTTACAACGATCTTTCCTACCTTCGGTTGACTTTCAAGCGTTGCCTGCACCTGCTCGTATCTCGTTACATAATCGTCAATAGTCCTATACTGTATATCGTTAGCGTTATGCAAGTCAGCGGCGTTTATGCCCGCCGTGATAAAACAACCCAGGGCGTTAGCAACAAGCTGCCGTGCTTCGTCTGCCTTTACTTCACCGTAGTAATTGCACTCCGAGCCTCTTTCATCGTCCTCGCCGTGAAATACGTCATAAGAATCGAACAAAACCCTATCTTCGATTAAGTCCTTGAACAATGAACTATCCACAATATCTCCCGTATTAAGTTCACGATGCACCTGCGAGCCGAACTCAATATCCCAACCCAAACGCCAATCTATCGCCACGTTGAAACTTATCTTTCCTTCGCCATAGGTAGGTGCTTTTGTCAGTTTCCCGTAAAACATCGGGATATATTCGTTAGCACCGTTTATCTCATAGCCGAGCTTGAAATAGCACTCTGTTTTGTCTGTAAACTGTTTGCTCCAATACTCCGTATCGGGCATATACATTTCGTCAGGATCAAGGCACTCTACCGTCATTTCATAAGAAGGTAATGCCTGCGAAGTAAGGTCTGTTTCTTTGCTGATACTTACCGAGGATATATAGGTATTCTCGAAAACAACGGGCGTTCCCCCGTCAAAGTAAAGAGCCGAAAGATTACGCCTTATCCAATTCAACT
>CAMOYW010000176.1 GCA_946630405.1 uncultured Clostridia bacterium
GTGTTGCCCTTATGCTTCAAACTCACCTTCAAGAGGTCATACGAAGCGTGAACGCTCTGTCTCCCACTTTAAAGGGCGAGAAAAAGGGCTTATTCAAAAAAAACACGGGCAACGAAGTCAGTCCTCACCTACATAAGGTAAAGAATTCATGCTATGTATGCAACAAGATCAACAACAATTTTGACAGGTATTTCGACACATTTTTCTACATGTGGAAAAAGGACAACGACATAAAGGAAAAGGTCGCAGCCTCCAAAGGCTTTTGCCTTGAACACTTTGCCACACTGCTTGATACGGCACAGCAAAAGCTCAGCGGAGCACAATACGATGAATTTATCGACACCGTGCTGCCCATCGAGCTTGACAACCTGAAAAGGCTGGAGCGCGAGCTGGAATTTTTCGTAAACAAGTTCGATCACCGCTATAAGGATGTGCCTTGGGGCGATGCAAAGGATGCCCTTATCAGAGGCATACTTAAGGTAGGCTCTGTCAAGGTGGAGGACTGAAATGAAATTTAAAGACCTTTCATTTTTCGGCAAACTTCACCATATATGGTACTACTACAGGTGGCACATAATAGGTACGATATTGGGCACGATCGCACTTGCGTCCCTTGTGTACACAATGTTCATTAAAACACCCACACAGACGTACTGCGGAGTGGCGATATACGATCAGTTCCTCTCCATGGAGGACAATATGGCTTTATCCGCCGAACTTACAAGCGCCCTTTCTTTACCGAGCGACCAAGCCGTGACGGTACAATCTTTCTACACCGATTCCAACGACATAACGGTGGAAACGGATATGAACCAAAAGTTCAACACCTACCTTTACGCAGGCGAGATACACATTATCATAAGCGATGAGGAGTATATAAAAGCCTTCACCGCCGCAGACTACTTTGCCCCCGCAGATGAATTTCTACCCAAGGACAAATTTGCCGCAATAGATAAAAACAGGCTTTTGTACGTAAAAGACCCTCAATCGGGTAAAGAAAAGCCGTTTGCAATAGATATCAGCGACTCTGCCGTTGCCAAAAAATATAAGCTCTTTACGGACAAAAAAGCATACCTTGCTTTTGTTCCAATGGAAGAAATAAAAGATAATTTAACGGCAACGTATGATGTGATCATAAAAAAATAAACCGTTGTTTTACTCTTTAGTACAAAAACCATGAACGATCTGTTAACCTATATCAAAAAGATATCATCAAATGTAAGTATATTTTTTAAATGGTTCTTTATAGCCGTGATTTCGGGCACACTTGTCGGACTTGTAGGCACAGCCTTTTATACTTGCCTTGAAAGATCCACAGAATACCGCACCGCTCATTCATTTGTGATATTTTTCCTGCCCGTTGCGGGACTTGCCATAGTCGGCATATATCACCTTGCAAAAGACGACGGACAAGGCACAAACCAAATACTTCGTTCCGTTCAATCGGGCGAAACGGTATCCTTTAAAATGGCACCGCTGATTTTTATTACAACGGTCATCACCCATTTTTTCGGGGGATCCGCAGGGCGTGAGGGTGCCGCCGTCCAAATAGGCGGAA
The DNA here is from genome assembly GCA_946630405.1 of uncultured Clostridia bacterium. Taxonomy (GTDB): domain Bacteria; phylum Bacillota; class Clostridia; order Lachnospirales; family CAG-274; genus UBA3680. Next base: position 1,559 of record CAMOYW010000176.1, read on the forward strand.
GTATCGGCAATTACTTCGGCGGACTTCTCAAAATGGAAGAATTCGACCGAAAAATAATGACCATGTGTTGTGTCAGTGCCGCCTTTTCTGCAGTATTCGGCACACCCATTGCCGCCGCAATATTTGCAATAGAGGTCGTCAGCGTTGGCATAATGTACTATGCCGCACTCGTTCCATGTGCGGTAGCTTCACTTACGGCACATTACGTTGCTGTGGCTTACGGCTGCAAAAGCGAGAGCTTTCACGTATTCTATTCGGAGAATTTCGACATAGCAACGGGGCTTAAAACCGTGCTCATTGCCATGCTCGCAAGCGTAGTGAGCATCATATTCTGCATAGCTCTCAACAAAAGCGAGCAAATGTTTAAAAAGCTGAAAAATCCGTATATCAGAATATTTACCGGCGGTATCATTATAGTTTTGCTTACCCTTCTTGTACGCTCAAACGACTACAACGGTGCAGGAATAGCCGTGATAAAAAAAGCATTTGACGGAGAAGTCAACCCCGAAGCATTTTTGCTCAAGATAATATTTACCGCGATCACACTCGGATGCGGCTTCAAGGGCGGAGAGATAGTGCCCTCATTCTATATAGGTGCCACCTTCGGAGCATTTTTCGGCTCCATACTCCAAATCTCGCCCCTTCTCGGTGCCGCAGTCGGCATGATATCGGTATTCTGCGCCGTTACCAACTGCCCCATAGCATCTCTTATAATAAGCCTTGAACTTTTCGGCATGACAGGCGTAAACTACTACCTACTTGCCATTGCCGTAAGCTACATGCTCTCGGGCTACTACGGCCTGTACAACAGCCAAAAGATAATCTATTCAAAATACAAAAACGAATATGTAAACAAAACCGCACACCATTAAAGCCACAGCCCAAAGAGCCGTGGCTTTTTATTAAGCTTTTATCCCCAATGCTTCAACAAGAATTCCGTTCATATTATCATAAGAATCAAGAAAATCCTTTGGTAAAGAGATATTGGTTTTATTCATAACTTTTGAGATCTTTAAAATTATTTCTTCCGCAGTAAAATCGGTATTCTTTTTGATGAATACATCATCTATCGGTAAAACTTCATGTGCGGCATAGTTTCTTGCCTTTCTTTCAACCTTCCTAAGATCAACACAAACATTTTTAAAATTTATATCCTCCTTCTCCATTTCTTCAATTATAACAAGAAGATTATCCGACGACACTTCAGATTCGTCTCTAAACCCACCATTAGCGTATTTTGCATCAAGAGCATGAAGTAATTCTTCTTTTTCTTTTAACAAAGACCTATCCCATTTCCTGACTTTTGTTTTTTTATCAATTTTTACATATTCATTAATATCAAATTTATAGCGATCCTTCAAAAGCTTTTCAAACAAAATAACAAATAACGGAGTTATACTTCTTAAAAAGTCGGCATACTCACCCTTTTTAATACGAAGTTCCGTTAGTAAAAAATACTCCGTTATTTTGGCTATATCGGATTGAACAAAGGGCAGCACCTCATTGTACCCATATTTTTTAAATATAGTATAAGTGTCTTTGTAATATAGTTTACTTCTCTTTTCGGCACCTTTAAGCAGTTCCTTAAATTCCTCCGAAACCTCGTCACCCATTTTGTCTACAAGGCTTATTGCTCCCACATAGTCATATTTCATTATCAATTCGGATAGCATCTGCTTTTTTATTTCGTTTAAGAAATTAACATTGCTTGAAACACTGCAACGATTTATCTTCTCGTCATTATCTTCATTACATTCCCATTGTTCATCCGAGTTGTAGTTTACCTTTTCTTCCACATGTGGGTTGCTTTTTTTCTCAGGTGTTGCCACCTGAATAGGGATATAATTAAATTCACGAAATGCGGCAAGCACCTGCAAAGCACTTTTCATTCCGGGCGTTCCCGAAGATACATTCAAATATATATTTGCATCGGGACACAGTGTATGAATATCCCTCATTATTCCCCTAAACTCATCTATAAAGGGGTCAAACAAATGTACATTTTCAAGTTCTTCCCGTATGATCAATTCATACTCTATTTTCTTCCCCATTTTTTGAGAGAGCTTTTCAAGGCAATAAGTATATCTGCTATCCTTTTTTTGAAATTCGGCAATTTCCTTCGACATATACATGTATACCTTATCAATATCGTAATATCGACATATATGCAACATTGCTCCGTCATGAAATGTAGAAATAGGGTCTGTCATCCCTATCGGCGAAAAAAGAATATTCATATTGCCTCCTAAATTATTATTATTTCCTT
>CAMOYW010000177.1 GCA_946630405.1 uncultured Clostridia bacterium
CTCTTAAATGGGAATCTCCCGTAGCCTCATCTATTATGATCCCGCTCCTTGTTACCGCGTCCACCGCATTAGTTTTTATCTCTACCGAGCATCCGAGCCGGATAAATCTGTCTGCAACCGTGGCTGCGAGAGATATGGCGTATTCATTTCTTGCTGTTTCAAAGCTGTCGTTTGAAGAGAGCTTATCAAAGCACAGTACAATTGAAAGCCGCCCTTTGACGGTAGGGTAGTATTTATTGCTCATTAATTTGTTCATATGAGCGGATGCTTTAAAGTTTATCTCTCTTAAGCTGTCATGCGGCATATATTCTCTTATACCCGCAAATTCAAACGGGTCACTCAGTGCAAAACTTGTTGCGGATGCGACACCGTCAATACTCAGTAAGAGTGCATCTAAATTCTGCTCTCCCAGTAATTCGGGATACACCGTTATACTTGCGTCGGATGTGAAGCCTTTAGACCTTTTTCCGTTAAACAGTATACTTGTTCCTATTACGTGAAAGTCCTTTAACGTATAATAACCTCTTTGCATGGCGGTAAAGTGAAGCTCTCTCTCGACCCTTTGCCATCCCATTATACAGAACAAAGCATTGTAGTATGTATATGTGTCTCTTGATGGAGGAAGCTCGTCAAATCTCAGATTTGAGCTTATGTTGAACTTTACCCACAGCCATGGAAGAGGTATGATTTTTCTGTTTTCTATTTTTACATTCAGTCGCCCTTTATCACCGCAAAATGCGTGGTCGGGTGCGACCGTAAGCTCCGCTTCAAGCCCTCTGTGCCAAATGTGCTTATATAAAAGCCCCTCGGCTACAAAAAGAGTGAAGCCCGCTATCATTATAACGATGATTTCCATATCAGTTTACTGTCCATTTTTCCGTAGGCACATCGGTAGCACTTAAAAGACTTTGTATACATTCAAGAGCAAAATCCTGCTTATGTCTGAATGCTCCCATAAGTATAAGCCTGTGACACGCAGTGAAAGGTAAAAGATATTTTATATCTTCGGGGATAACATGCTTTCGACCTTGTATATATGCGTAAGCCTTTGCAAGTTGTGCCGTTACGACCACGGCTCTTGTGCTCAATCCGAGCCTTACACCTTCAAGCTTCCTGCTTCTTTGCGCAATTTCGGCAATGTAGCCTATCAAATCGTCGTGAATATATACTTTTTGACATTCTTCTTGAACGGCAATTATATCATCTTTACTGCATACAGATCTTATTACAACGCTTTGAGAATCGTTAACTATTTTGATATATTCGTCCTTTTGAGGATAACCCAAAGTAAGCTTGATCCAGAATCTGTCAAGCTGAGCCTCGGGTAAAGGGTATGTACCCTGGCTTTCTATGGGATTTTGTGTTGCAATGGTGAAAAACGGCATATTTAAAGGGTAGGTCGTTCCGTCTACCGTTACCTGTTTTTCTTCCATTGCTTCCAAAAGGGCGGATTGAGTTCTCGGTGTAGCTCTGTTTATTTCGTCTGCAAGAAGGATATTTGTAAATACGGCACCTCTTCTGAATATAAATTCGCTGTCTTTCGGACTGAAATATGTCACTCCCGTAAGGTCTCCGGGAAGCAGATCGGGGGTAAACTGTATTCTTTTGAATTCTCCGTCTATGCTTGCGGCAAGAGCGTTTGCAAGTTTTGTTTTACCCGTTCCCGGTACATCTTCTATAAGCACCGAGCCTCCCGCAAACAAAGCACAGCATATAAGCTCCGTTTCCTTTTCTTTTCCTATTATTACTTTTCCGATATTTTCCGTTATTTTCCTTGCAAGCTCCTGCATACCAAACATCCTTTTTATAAATATAATTGTACGGTAATATAAGTTGATTTTAATAAAAATGTGTTCTAAAATCAAGTATTTTTTTGTATAAAAAAGGAGATGTGAAAAATTAATTTTTACATCTCCGAAATTACATTATTTTTTATTTTTAACTTCTTTTTTTGCTTCTTCTATCCGGTTTGCATAAGCAATTGCTTCTTCAATGGTCTTGAAAAATTTATTTTTACCCATTCGTTTTTCACAGCCGTATTTTTTAAGCGTTTTATACGGCTCGGGCTGAAGCTCGCAATAGAGCACCACAATATGGTTTCTTGTGGTATAGTCGATGATATGATTAAGTGAACTTAGGGAAGTTGCATCTATCATAGGTACGTTTTTAAACCTTATGATGAGTACATCTGTATCCATGTTAAGTCCTTTCATGGTATCCACAAAAATCGTGGACGCTCCGAAAAACATAGGTCCTGCAAGCTCGTATATCATCACGGTATCGTTTATGTATTTGTATGTGTCGGATTCTTCCGTTTTGGACACGGTATTTATTTGGAAGGTGTCGCTCATCTTTTTCATAAACATGAACATAGCAAGCACCATACCTATCTCGATAGCGACCACAAGGTCGAATATTACCGTTAAAAAGAATGTCAGTAAAAGAACGGCAAGGTCTGTTTTTGTGGTGTGTGCGATCTCGATAAACTCTTTAAACTGTGCCATGTTATAGCTTACCACGATAAGAATGGCAGCAAGTACGCACATAGGTATAAGCTTTGCAAGCGGCATAGCCACAAGCATTATTACCAAAAGCACGGCAGCGTGTATCATGCCTGCAATGGGAGTATGTCCGCCGTTTTTAATGTTTGTAGCGGTTCTTGCAATAGCTCCCGTTGCGGGAAGACCGCCGAAAAGTGCGCTGAAAATATTTGCAACACCCTGTGCTATAAGTTCTTGATTTGAATCGTGCTTATCTCCCGTCATACCGTCTGCAACAACGGCGGAAAGAAGAGATTCTATACCCGCAAGTATTGCGATGGTAACGGCGGGCTGAATAAGAGCGGTCACGTTAATCCCTTTAAATGAAGGAAGATGAGGAGCGGGGAGCGTACCCTTTAATCCCGTGAATTTTGAACCGATAGTTTCAACACTTGTAAGATAGCCGTTTTTCTGACAAACATATACTATCAATGTGCATACTATCAAAGCAATAAGCGAGCCGGGGATCCTCTTGTTTATTTTTCCCCAACCTATCATTATAACAATTGCAAGTATTCCTATACCGAAAGCGTATATGTTCACGGAAGAAATGTTTTTGGCGTATGTTATGACTTTTGGGATAAATTCCGAACTTATAGGTGAAATATTAAGCCCGAGAAAGTCATTTAACTGAGTGGCAAAAAGCGTAACGGCAATACCCGTGGTAAAGCCGACAGTTATGGGAAAGGGTATGAATTTTATGACATCGCCGAGTTTAAATATACCAAATAATATCAAAAATCCACCCGCCATTACGGTAGCGATTATTAGTCCGTCTATGCCGAATTGCTCTATAATACCGCAGATTATAACGACAAAAGCTGCGGTCGGTCCGCCTATCTGTACACGGCTTCCTCCCCAAAAGGATATGATAAAGCCCGCAATAATGGCGGTTATAAGACCGACTTCAGGCGATACTCCGCTGCTTATGGCAAGAGCTATTGAAAGGGGAAGGGCAACTATGGCAACTATAAGACCTGCGATAATGTCTTTTACAAGCTCCCGTCCTTTCAGTTCCGAAGGCGAATTCTTGATGATTTGAAAAAGCTTGGGTTTCATTTTATACTCCTTGATCGGGGCACCTCTAAGAATTTATTCTTTGAATAACTTGATAATTTACCCGTTCTGCTTTAAAGCAATTTTTAGAGTTCCCCCTTAATAATTGTTTTTTTCACTAAATGAATAATTTACCATAAAAATAAAACATAGTCAAGATTTAAACAGTTATTCTATGAAAAATTCTGTTAACTTTTACAGCTGCACAGTGACCGACGGGCAGAT
>CAMOYW010000178.1 GCA_946630405.1 uncultured Clostridia bacterium
TTAAAGAATATATGATCGAAGCCGTAAACAGCGGCACGGCAAGACAGGCTCAAATCGACGGATATTCCACTGTTTCCGACTATACGGTCTCGGGCGACCCAATTTACAAAAGCAACAGTGTACAGGTTGCGGGAAAGACGGGAACGGCAGAAAACTCAATGGGTGCAGATCACAGCTGGTTCACCGCCTTTGCTCCCGCAAACGACCCCAAAATCACCGTAACGGTACTGCTTGAAAACAGTGGACACGGTGACGAGTGTGAATATATATGCGCCGATATTATGAAAGAATATTTGCAAAAACATTCTTGACAAATGAAAAAAACGGGTGTATATTAGAAACATAAGAGGGAGTAGTTTGCGGCTTTTGCCGTGTACACATCGTCAATACGGTTAATACCCGGTGTGTACTCCTATACGGATAACGAGACTTTTATTGCTACGCAATAGGAGTCTTTTTTTGTGCAAATTTAAGGAGGACAAAAATGCAAAATGTATTAATGTATGTGTTACTGATAGTAGGCTTTGTACTGCTTATCAAAGGTGCGGATTTCTTTGTTGAAGGTAGCGCATCCATAGCAAAGATATTTAAGGTACCGAGTGTTATCATAGGCTTAACTATCGTCGCCATGGGTACTTCCGCACCCGAGACAGCTGTCAGTGTGTCAGCGGCTCTCAAAGGTTCAAACGCTATTGCAGTAAGCAACGTTGTAGGTTCAAATTTCTTTAATCTTCTCGTCGTTGTTGGTGTGTGTACCTTGTTTCAGGCGGTAAACATCACAAAGGATATCCTTAAAAGAGATTTCCCTTATTCCATAGCCGTTTCGGTTCTTTTGCTTGCATTTCTTGCAGATGATTATATATTTGGCTCAAATCCCGTATTAAACAGGATAGAAGGTGCCGTATTCCTTGTAATTTTTGCATATTATATTTTCATGCTTGTTCGTTCCGCTCTTAAAGCAAGACAAAATGCTGATGACGAAGAGATACATACTCACTCCGTTCCCGTGAGCATTCTGTTTATAGTAGGCGGTCTTACAGGAGTTGTTTTAGGCGGTAATATGGTAGTCGATAACGCTACTCTTATAGCTAAATCCTTTAAAATGAGTGATACTCTTATAGGTCTTACAATTATCGCCCTCGGCACATCCCTTCCCGAACTTGTTACAAGTGTCGTGGCTTCCAAAAAGGGCGAAAACGATATGGCTCTCGGAAATGTTGTCGGTTCAAATATATTCAATATCCTTCTTGTGCTCGGCTTATCTTCCTTGTTATCGCCCATAAAGCTTGATGTTCAGCCCGTAATAGATACGGCTTTACTTATTGTTGTAAACATAGTTGTTCTTCTTATGGTCGTAAAAGATCATAAGCTTACAAAGGGTAACGGTGCGGTAATGCTTTTGATGTATATACTGTACACAGCATACATCTTTTATCGCAATTACTGTTTATAAAATTTCTATTAAAAACATAAAATTTATAAAATATCATTGTCAAATCCGAAAAAATGTGTTATAATACTATCATCTTAATGAGTTGGGGCACTATATGAGATATTTATATCTCTGACATTAGGAGGGGAGAATATGGATTACACGAAGATTATTGGTGCAAACATTAGATATGAGCGCAGAAAACGCGGTCTTACGATTGATGATTTTGCAAAGATAGTCGGTATAGCCCCCGGTTTTTTAGGGCTTATTGAAAGAGGCCAGAGAAGCACAAGTATTAAAAATCTTGTTCTTATTGCAAACTTTTTCGGTATTACTCTTGACGATCTCATCACAAGAGATCTTTCGGACAATACAAAAGCCGATGAGGACAACTCCAAAACCGGTAAAGCTAAGAGAGCGCTTACAAGTCTTTGTACATCTCTTTCGGATGATGAAGTGGTATTTATCACATCGGTTATCAAGAGCATGAACAAGATGAACAGTGGTTATATTGAATGATTTTACAGCCTTCGGGAAACCGAAGGCTGTTTGCTTGTAACATAAATTTAAAGAATATTTTACTATAAATGTGGTATAATGGGAGGGTATATAATAAATTAAAACGGAGTTACAAATGGCTGCAAAGAAATCAACCGCACGTAAAAAAACAAATAACAAGTCTAAAACAAAGGCTTCATCAAATACAAAAAAGAATGTCGCAAATAAATCTTCAAAGCAGACCGCCGCTAAAAGCAGTAAAGAATCCAATGAGAAGATAAGGCTTATGAAGTATGAGGTAAATTCCATTATCATCCTCGGCATAGCTTCTGTAATCCTTGTATGTGTACTTACGGGAAACAACATGGGATTTATCGGCCGTGTTATATCGGATGTAATGAAGCACAGCTTCGGTCTCGGTGCTTTGCTTATCCCTTCATGGTTTATTTATTATTCGATACAAAGGTTAAGAGGAAAGGGAAAGGAAAGCAACTTCAAGTTTAAAAGTATTATTAGCTTTGTCTTTCTTATGGTGTTCGTAAGCGTTACACACGTACTCACTTACAGGACCGAAATATCCGGGTCCTTACCCACATATATCAGGGAAGTATATAACACGGGTTCGCTTAAAAACGGCGGACTTATGGGCGGCTTGATAGGCGGCGCTCTTATAAAGGCTTTCGGTCAGGCAGGTGCTTACATCATACTTGTGGTAATGCTTGTAGTATTGTTCATACTTGCTACGGGTAAGTCGATAACAGCCGTATTTAACGCCATCGGCGAGTGGATAGACGGCGCAAGAGATGAGGCGGAAGACTATTATTCAAACGATTACGAAGACGATACCGAGGCGGAAGAAGCCGACAAAAACACGCATACTAAGCCTCAAGTTCAAAATAAGCCCGTGAATAATCAAAGACCGCCCAAGAAGCAGGGTCTTTTGCAAAAACTCGGTTTGATAAGGAAAAAGGAGCCTCAGCCCAAGAGCTTTACCCCGTATTTTCCCGTCAATATCCAAATGAAGGATACCGAACCTAAAAACTATGAAGCCATCACCATTGAAGATGCGATAGTAAACAGGAACTTTGAGGAAATGTCCAAAAAGAAGGAAATTCCCGACAATATCCCTCATTTATCCGAAAAAATACTTGAAGCGGAAATGGGTACGGAAAAAAATGAGCCTTTTGTGCTCCCCACTTCCGACGACAGCGCTTTTGACAGGCTTATAAACAACATACAAAGTAACGAAAACAAGCTTGAATCATACATCCCCAAAAGGGAACATGTTACATTTGAAGAGGAAACACCTAAAATCAACATTCCCGTGCAGGAAAGCCCGCAGGTAACACAAGCTCCGAAAGAGGAAATATCCGCAACTTCCGAAAACGACTGGATAGACGATATAGACTTTGATTCTGGCAACGAAGATGTCATAGAAGATACCATTGCGTCAGAGCACAGCAGGAAGGTCAACTCCATACTTGACAACGCTCGCAGGCTTTACAAGGATGTCCCCGATGTTAGCGAAAAAATGCCCGAGGATGTTAAGCAACAGCTCAATATCGGTAAAAAGGACGATGACACACCCCCTTGGGAGGATAACGATGCTCCCGATGTGGAACTATCCTCAAACGAAGAGCTTGCAAGACAGACACTCAAGGAACTTAATGCACGAAACGAAGTAAGACCCACGGGATATCAAAAGGGTAAAGAGCCCGTCATATACGCCGTTGAGAAAGAAAAGACGGTAGATAAACTTTCCATATATGAAAATGACGAAACTCCCGAATACAAGTTTCCAAAGCTTGAATTTCTCGCACAAAATCCCAACGCCGCAAGCGGTATAAACAAGCAGGCGATACTCGACAAGGCAAGTAAGCTTGAA
>CAMOYW010000179.1 GCA_946630405.1 uncultured Clostridia bacterium
GTTATGCTTCCTTTAAAATCAATACAGCGTCCATAACGTCAACTTTGCTGTTTTTATTTATATCTGCACTGTCTTTATCTATGTTAACTTCTTCACCTGCAACATATTTTAGTACGAGGGCAACATCTTCACTGTCTGCTTTCCCGTCGGAATTAACATCGCCTGTTATGGGGTCGGTGAGAGTTCTGAGTTCGGTTGAGAGACCGTGGCATGTTACGGCTTTAATGCCGACCGTTTTTTGAAGAGCTTTTTCTTCGTCCGTTCCGTGTTCCATAATATAAGTGTAGTGAGCGGCGGCGGAGGCAACAAGACCTGCGTTGTAGTCAAGTGCAACTTCCGTTTCCTGATAGTTGGACACGCTGTCATTGAAGCTTGAGGATACGCTGCCGGGACCTCCCACAAGGGCGCCCAAAAGTAAATGTTTGGGGGCGCTTCCCGATTCAAAGTTGCTTGTGCCGTAAACTGCTCTGTGGTGGGAATTTATTACGCTGTAATCATTGTAGCCTATCACAAAGCAATGCTTTCCGGCGTTGTTGCCCAAAATATAACTCATCTGTCCTTCAGCCCATGTGTGGTAATTGTCGGTGCCCATCATCTTATCGGTGAGCAGTGCCGTAAACTGAAGAGTGGAGTTAAATCTCGCTGTGCCCCATCCGCCTCCGAGCGAGGTAAAACCTTCGGAGTTCGTTTGAGGGATCTCGCTTGAGAGAATCCTTAATACGGTGCTGTAATCCTTGTTGTCCGTAGGTGCATAAAGTACGGCAAGGGGCGTAACGTTTTCCCAATTCAATACCCATTCTTTGAAATTATTTGTGCTGTAAGCGTTTTTATACTTTTCATCGCTTGTGGCTTTGTAAAGCATAGCCGCCGCAAATGAATAATCGTCGCCGTATGTATTGGTGTCATAGAAACCTTGCGAGAGAACACTGCTTGTTTCTTTTGTATTGTTTTGAGCATATTCAAACAAAGCTTTTGCGTATTCAAGGGACTCTTCGTCGCCAAAGTTAATGTAATGAAGTGCAAGAGCAGCTGCTGTTTCACAGGTGATATCCGTGCAGGGATGTGCTGCACTTGTAAAGAATGCGGGTCTTTGTCCTGTTTGATTTTCGGGGGTTCCGCCATAGCTGTGGTCCGAATAACCGTCGCCTACCTGTACACAGAATGCTTCGACCGCACCCGAGGAATCTCTTACGGTACACTTTTTAAAGTAATCGGCAAAGTGGTCCATTATCCTTTTGTAGTGCTCGTTCAAGCCAAGTTCTGAAATGGCATCGTTGTATTCCATATAGGTCACGCCAAGTATAGAAGCGGAATATGCACCGGGCAGACCGAATTTAACATGATCGCCTGCATCGTGGAAGCCGCCGCTAAGGTCTATGGTCTTACCGTTGTATGTTATTTGCGAATCCGAAGTGTGGCAGTCGCCTCTCCATGTGAGCTCGCTGTGCTCGTCAACCTCCGAGCCGCACATATTGGCATCATAGAAGTAAAGTGATTCTTGCAGGAGTTTTGCATAGTTAAGTTCTACGGGGTTGTTGTCGTTTATGGTGTCGGATGTGTTACCGCCACCCGAGTTTCCACCCGAAGAGCTTCCGCTGCCTGTAAGTTTTGCTGATATATCGTAAGTTATATCGCCGTCCACATTCGCTATTTGCGCGCCGAATTCAAGTCCGTTATCGTTGTTTGAAAGATTTGAAAAATCAAGTTCCACCGTTCCCGAACTTCCGTCGGAAAGGCTGTGCCATACATCTTGATTTTTCCAGCCTATGCCGCCCGTAACAAACGGCATGATACCGGGTATATTGCCGTCGGTGTATTTGGGAGCGTATTTTGATATGTTAAAGTTTATTATAAGCTTGGTATAGCCTGCGTTTTTAGCTTGATCGAGGGTGGAGTAGGGTGAGGTGAATCTGACCTCTACTTTACCTTCGTTCGCCTGTGTCGTACCCGATGAGGAGCCTTTGGCTGTCAAAGTTAAATCGTCTGCGGCGTATACGGTGTATATATCAAATTTATTGTAGGTTTGCATTCCGAATCCGAAGCTGAAGGCTAAGGCGAGGGATGCAAGTGTTTTAACAAAACGTTTCACGTTAGTCATCCTTTCTTTTTTAGTGGGCTATGCCCATACCGATTGATTATACACCTTTTAGATAATTTTGACAATTTGTTTTTTGTCAATGCAGTCCATAAATAAAGGGGTGCGAAAATATATTTTTTCACACCCCTTTATTTATGGAAAATATTATTTTGTGTCAAGCTTTGCGAAGAAATTTTGTATTCTTTCGTTGTCGCTGTTTTGTATTACTTCTTCGGGAGTGCCGAATGCGATCACATAGCCTCCGTCTATAAACATTACTTTGTTGGCGGCTTCTTTGGCAAAACCGATTTCATGGGTGACGATGAGCATCGTCATTTTTTCTTCCGCAAGCTTTTTTATTACATTAAGAACTTCGCCCGTAAGTTCGGGATCAAGTGCGCTTGTGGGTTCGTCAAAAAGCAGTATGTCGGGCTTTCGCATAAGTGCTCTTGCTATGGCAACTCTTTGCTTTTGTCCGCCCGACAGGGTGCTTGGCATTTTGTTGCCTTTGTCGTTAAGTCCCACTCTTTTTAGCATGTCATTTGCCTGAGCGGTAAGTTCTTCCTTTGTACCTTGCTTATGAAGGCAGGGGGCAAGGATGAGGTTATCAAGTACCGTCATGTGGGGAAAAAGATTGAAATGCTGAAACACCATTCCCATTTTAAACAAGAGCTTTTGCCTTTGTTTTTTGGGGATGTATTTGCCGTCTTCGCACAGAGGTTCGCCCTCTATGTAAATGCTCCCGCCATCCGCTTCTTCAAGGTCTATAAGGGAACGAAGGAAGGTGCTTTTACCGCTTCCCGACGGACCGAGTATGGCTATTACATCGCCTTTTTGTACGCTTAGGTTTATATCTCGCAGTATTTGTAGGTCTCCGAAACTTTTTTTCAGACCCTTAACTTTTATCATTTCCATATCAATATCTAAACCTTTTTTCCAATAATTTAAATACTACGGTCAGTACATAGCTCATTACAAGGTAAAAAGCCGCAGCCACAACAAATGCGGAGATATTGGTAGTCTTGTTGACTATGGTTTTGGTCACCTTTACAAGATCTACAAGACCTATGGCTGTTACCAAGGCGGTATCCTTTATAAGGATTATCGCTTCGTTTGCAACGGCAGGTAAAGATATCCTGAACATTTGGGGCAGTATGATCTTAAACCTTGTTTGATTGTCGTTAAGTCCCAATACTTTTGCCGCTTCGTACTGTCCTTTATCCACCGATAAAAGCCCGCCTCTGAATATTTCTGCAAAGTAGGCGGCATAGTTGAATATAAATGCCAACGCACCTGCAACAAATCTGCTTTGTATGGTCACATATTTGCCTATAAAAGGCAGATAGGGCAACCCGAAATATACAAAGAATATCTGCAAAAGCAGGGGAGTTCCTCGCATTAAAAGTATATAAAGACCGACAAGCGTATTTATCACCTTGTTTTTTGAAGTGTATAAAAAGGTGAGTAAAAGCCCGAAGGGTACGGAAAAAATTATGGTAACGGCGAAAAGCTTAAGTGTAAGCACACAGCCTTCCGCCATTTGCGGTATCCATTCGTTTAATGGCATATTGGTTTCCTCTTAGTGCTCGTAAATATCCTCACCGAACCATTTTGTGCTTATTTCGGCGGCGGTCCCGTCCTTACTTAATTCGTCAAGGGCGCTCTGGAGCTTTGCCACAAGCTCGGTGTTGCCTTTTTTGGCAGCTACACCGTATACCTCATCGCCAAAATCGCC
>CAMOYW010000180.1 GCA_946630405.1 uncultured Clostridia bacterium
ACCTGCAGAATCCTGACCCTTATACCTTCACTCGTTAAAAATTCACTCGCCTTTAAAGCTCCCTTTGTACCCGCCTCATCCGAGTCAAACAAAAGTATTATCGAATCAACGTATCTTTTAAGTATCCTTGCGTGTCTTTCGTTAAACGCCGTACCCATGGGGGCGACCACATTTTTGAAGCCCGCCTGATAGATACTGATAACATCCATATTTCCTTCCACAAGGATAAATTCACGGCTTTTTGTTTTGCGGGCATTGTTGAGGTTGTACAGATTCTTGCTCTTTGTAAAGATAGCCGTTTCGGGTGAATTGAGGTATTTGGGAAGTCCGTCGTCAAGCACTCTTCCGCCGAACGCCACCACATTACCGAACACGTCTATGATAGGGAACATCAGCCTTTTAAAGAACTTATCCCTGTAACTTCCGTCCTCTTTTCTCACCACAAGACCGCCTTCAAGCATTTCGCTTTCGGTAAAGCCATGTATTTTAAGTTCATCTATAAGGGATTTGGCGGCACCCGGTGCATAACCTAATCCGAAAGCCTTTCTCGCTCCCTCGCTTATCTGTCTTTTATCAAGATATTCCCGTGCAGTATTCCCAAGCGGAGAATTTAACTCACCGTAAAAAAACCTTGCGGCTATTTTGTGCATTTCGTACAGTCGCTTTTTAAGTTCCTTTTGCTTTTCATACTCAAAGCCCGCTTCGGGCAAGGTATAGCCCGCTCTGTCGGCAAGAAATTTCAAAGCGTCGAGAAAATCGAGGTTCTCATAGCTTTTGATAAAGCCTATCACGTTACCGCCCGCTTTACAGCCAAAGCAATAATAAAGCTGCTTATCCCCGTCCACATGGAAAGAAGGTGTCTTCTCCCTATGGAACGGACACAGACCCACATAGCTTGAAACTCCGCTTTTTTTAAGCTTTACGTATGAGCCGACGACATCCACTATATTGTTTCTTGTCATTACTTCATTTATTACTTCTTCCGAATAAAACGCCATAAGCTCACCCTACAAACTTCGCCAAACACAATTTTTCTTTATACACTAATTACTATATTCGACAAAAAACCCCAAAAACCTTTTTTTGCAAAAAAATTTTTGAGGTCGTGTTGTTATATTATTTTTGAGAATTTATACCCGAGACCCGATACGTGAGAGAATATATCGGGAAGTATACCCTTGTGGGAATAGTTCCATTTCCTGTCGTTATTCTCGGTATGCACGTAGATAAGGTCTTCATCTATCGCGGGATGATAGAAAAGGCTCAACGTGTATTTATTGCTTATGGATTCATCTATCCTCGCAATTATACCCTTTCTGTCGGATTTACTGTGTACGTAGTCGGCAGGTGTGGGCATAAAGTACACCTTTTTTCCCGTCCTGTTTGTAAAGGTAAAGGTATTGTAAAGCTTCGTATCGGGAAAAGGATGGTAAAGCACATCGTAATACTGCGAAGCCATCTCTATCTGCTTTTGGGTAGCCCCGTAGTGAGGAAATTCAAAGAATTCCGCCTCGTAGCCGAGTCTTTCAAGGCACTGTCTCGCCCAAATAAATCTCTGCTGCTGCTCGGTATAGTTGTACGGCGTGTTTTCGCCCCACTCGTAGCCCACCGCACTTATATCCTTACCGTATTGGTGAGTATAGCCGTGCGCACCGATGTGGCCGCCGTGTTCGGTCATATAGTCAAGCACGTAAATGAAATAGGAGTTGTATATGTTGTACTCTTGCGACACGTCGTTTTTATAGCCCGATGCACCGTTTACATACACGGGTATGAATGCAATGTAGTACTCCGCACCTCTTTCGTAAAGGTACTGAGCGGTGTAGCGGAGCTTTTCTATACCCTCTACCGTGAAGCGGGGTTCAACGGAAGTGTCAAGACCGTCAGCCATAATGTCTTCTATCCTGATATACGCCTTGTTGGCACCCGAGGAAACTGCAAGTTCCTGCGCGGTATTGGTGTTTACATTGTTAAGAATGTTAATGCTTTTAAGCTTTATATCGTATATGGGCACAAGTGAAAAAGGTTCAAGCAGTTCATATAAGTTGACGAAAAGCTTGTTATTATAGGTGGCAAGCTTGACCCTGTTGGACTGCACCGTGGGATTTTTAACGTATGTCTTTACATCGCCCTTGGATAAGACATAACCACCTCTGTACTCCCTGCTTTCGTAGCCGAAGTACTCCACGGCTTCGTCAAAGGGCATGAAGAGCCTACCGTTACAGTATACTACGCTAAAAACCTTGCTGTCTTTTTCGGGAAGAGTCAGCTTGATGCTGTCCTCTTTGAAATTAAGCTTTATTTCGGGGGCATTGTACGTTATAAAGGTATCGGCGTAAGCCGTGCAGGAAAGTATAAAGAGCATTAATAAACATATCAACGTTGTCTTTTTTAAATTCATATCATTCTCCTATATTCGTGATCAATTCTCCGATATTTTCAATTTCACATTTAACGGTATCTCCGCATTTTAAAAAGCGGGGAGGTTCAAAACCCATACCGACACCCGAGGGAGTTCCCATAGCGATAACGGTAGCGGGTTTTAAGGTCATGACACGGGAAAGCTCCTCTATAACGTGCGGAATATCGAATATGAGCTTATCTGTGTTTGAGCACTGTCTAAGCTCTCCGTTTACATAGGAGGAAAGCTTTAGACCCGGAGGTCTTTTAAATTCGTCTTCGGTAACTATACAGGGTCCGAGCGGCGTAAAGTTGTTAAAACTTTTTCCGAGGTACCACTGTTTATGGCGTGTCTGGTAATTTCTGGCACTTATATCGTTCATTATCGTATAGCCGAACACATAATCATAGGCATCTTCCCTTTTGACCTTGTCGGCTCTTTTACCTATAATGACGGCAAGCTCGCACTCGTAGTCGAGTGAATCAGTAACATCCCTGTAAGCACTCAGCACGCCCTCTGTTTTAAGGCACTCGTTCACCCTTTTTGAAAAGTAGACGGCGTAAGGTCGCTCTCCGCCGAAAGCAACCCCTTCAAACCTTGCGGACTCCTCCGCATGCTCGGTAAAATTGATACCGAGACAGATCACGTCCTGTTTAGGTTCTTCTATGGGCGCAAGTATCTCAACTTCCGATAATTCGACACCCTCACCCGAAGTTACGGTATTGTCATATTTTTCTATAAGTTCGTTCATGTCCTCAAAAGGCAAAGGAAAAGCCTTCCCATCGGATATGTAACCAACGTGTTTTTTATCCTTATGTCGATATGTTATAAATTTCATACTGTCCTCATCAGTTGGGGTTTAAGAAAAGGGAAACGGAGATCTTATTGTTGATCTTTTCTCTGTCGTATATATCTTTACAATAGAGTACATAATTTCGCAAATTTTCTTCAATATGATACTTAACGATTATTTGCCACCTGAATTTATTTTCCACCTTTGATATTATACAGGGCATGGGGTTGTTTAAATCGAATTTTTTGTTTTTGTTATAGGCTTGTAATATCGAATGAAAATACCTTATGGAGTTTATGACTTCTCTTTGATCCTCACCCTCAAAAATTATGATGAACACGTTTTTAAAGGGAGGATAACCGAGTTGCTCTCTGTAAAGTATCTCTTCGTTGTAAAAGCCCGTATAATCGTTTTGAGCGGCTGCTACGATGCAGTAATTGTCGGGGTTATAGGTCTGTATTATTACCTTACCCTTATCTACCGCTCTTCCCGCTCTACCCGACACCTGATTGATAAGCTGAAATGTCGTCTCCTGAGAGTGGAAATTACCCGTATTGAGCGACATATCGGCAGCTATGATACCTACAAGCACGACATCGGGGAAATCAA
>CAMOYW010000181.1 GCA_946630405.1 uncultured Clostridia bacterium
TTTTTACACCCCTTAAAAAAACTCTGTTTTCTTTTAAATATTGCAGACTCCGTCTGCTCCTCGGCGAAAATGCGATTTCCGCCTGCGGATCAAAGTCTGCGACGCTAATATTACTCTGTCATTAATTACGGTTTAGACAGCTACCGATTTTTGATTCTCTTCTACATCGAGCATACTAATTTCATCCAATTTCCCTTCTTCAAACAGTGCATTAATACGCATAACACCTTCTTTATCGAGCATCACATGATCTTCTATAACAGCATTAACATATCCTCTAATAATATTATTAACAAGTTTTTCTTCTATATCGTATTCAGTATCATAATAGCTAAAACTTTCTTCTCCTAAATCATCAACACTGCCAACATAAGTCCACTCGTCATCATCACTCTTGTAATTACAATAGTCATACCCATAAGATGTAGATCCAAAACCATTTTGTCCACCGGAGTATAACACAATCCTTTGATCTCCATCTTTAAAATAATAATAAGCCTTACTTAATACAAATGAATCTGGTTTCTTTAAACGATTAGATTTCAAATTACTCAAGTAAGCAACCCTATTTTCAAATACTACCCTATTCTTTTCATCTTGTTCTGTTGCCTTAGTATAAGCTGTTTCATAATCACCGACAGCTAAATATATATCAATAACCTTTCCCCTTGATTTTTTGAGCATTTCATCACTATTATTGTAATCGTCTGCCAAATTAAAATGAGATACTGCATCTTCATACTTTTCTTCATTATACTCCAAATTCCCGAGTGTATAAAAAATCTCTTTCAACTTTTCTTTGCTGTCTTCGTATTCCCCCAATTCCATTAGGATATGTGCCCCGTTTTTCAGTCCCTCAATTGTAGGATCGGTTAGAGATGCCACCGCCTGTAAATATTTTGCTTTATTGACCTTATCAATATTATTAAGCTCTGTATAAATCGCAATAGCTTCGTCAAAGCCAGAGTTTTCAAGCAAATTATCCGCTTTAGCAAGTTTTACTTCCGTAACCTTTTTATCGGCTCCGTTAAACCCTTTTAATTCCTCAAAAATTGATATCGCATCATCAAACTTTCCTTCTTTAAGCAATTTAACTCCCGAATTAAACGCATTGATCTTTGAAATTAATATTGCTCCAATAACAACAACGACCACCCCAATAACACCTAATATTATATTTCTTTTTTTCTTTTTGTCTTTTATAAGCACATCATCTTGATTTGTCTGATTATTATTCTGAATCTTCAGATTTAGGTCTGTATCACCCAAATTCTCCTGTAAATCCTCATCATTTGCTTGACCTCCCGCAACAATTTCCGTAACATCCGTGCCACAGTAAGGACATTTAGTCAAACCGTCCTCATACTCTTTCCAACAATTTTTACATAACATAATAACACCTCCCAAAAATGTATTTTGACATTCACTGAATGTCAACTTATTTGAAGTATAACATACAATTAATAATATGACAAGTACTAAATGTCATTTTGAGGAAAAAAATTATGTTTATAAATAAAACAAACGATAATTTGAATAATTTATGCGGTAAAAATATAGCGGTACTCAGAAAAGAAATGAAGATATCACAACGTGAACTTGCCGAAAGACTGCAACTTAAAGGACTTGACCTTGATAAAAATGCAATTCAACGAATAGAAGCAGGCAAACGATTTGTTACCGATATAGAATTAAAGATTATAGCGGGATTTTTTAATACTTCCATGGAAGAATTGACTGAGTAACACCGATTAATTAGATCAGTGTTTCCCTAAGCGAAATCTTCTTGAATTTTATTGAAATTGTTATACTTAAGGTATATAATAATACCGAAAAAATCCGGTGTCAAAGTTTAAACTCTACCGAATAAGACTGTACCGATAAAACAAGCTTTGATCCATTGACGATATACTTTTTCGGAAGATATTCAACGACTTGATACGAAAGGATCTAAATATGAAAAAGAAAAGAATAAGGATAGTTACAAGTATTATTTTGTCGATGCTGATGTTGGTATCGGGATCGCCGATAAACACATTTGCAGACCCGGAAGAAGAGCTTATCGAGCACCTTGATCTGGGCTTTAAAGCACCCGTATGCTCAAACTACTGCGATCCAAACGATAAAGATATAGTAGAGCCGCATTTTGAAGATGAAGAAGGTATGCCTGCCGTTAAGATCGTAGGCGAGCCGAAATGGGTAACAAGTTACGAAAATGAAGAGCCGTTTACGGTCGTTCCTTTTGAAGGAAATTTCATCGGAGGAGAAAAATACACTTTATTCATGGAAATGAAGACCGAAGAAGGGTATAAATTCTATGAAAATGTGGAAGTGGAATTTTGTGACAATGTAAACTATGACAGCTATTTTTGCACACCGCTCCTGACCGAGCCGAATCGCCTGGTGGTTGCATTTGAGTTTGAGGCATTTCACGATTGGGACGAGGACAGGACCGAAACAACACCTTCTACCTGCAGCAGTGAAGGAAGCGAAACAAAGTACTGCCGTGCCGATGCTTCTCACGTAGTGACCGAAATATTGGAAAAAGACCCAAATGCTCATGTCTGGGGCGAATGGGAAGTCGTTACACCCGCAGACCCTCAGCATGAGGGCGAAAAAATACGTAAATGCACGCTTTGCGGTGAGACCGAAACGGAAACCATACCCGTGTATGTGATGCCGTATACAAAGGTTTATGAACCCGAAACATCGTGGGTAATGTCGGCAACTATCGCATGGAACGGAGATAAAACGGCTGCCGACACGGCGAAAGCCGAAGTTCGTCCTGCTGTCTGCTTTTTGTGGCTTGACAAAGCTCTTAATGTATATGACAAAAACGGCGAACTTCTGAGCAGTGATATCGAGCCTTATGTCAAGGATATGACCAAAGGAATGATACCTGCGTTTTATATAACCGATAAAGAAACAGCCGACGCACTAAAGAAATTCATTCAAAACACGGGTCTCGGCGACTGTTTTATAGTATCAACGGAAGATAACAAAACACTTGTAAAAGATATTGCCGATTTATTGCATATGCGTGGTATGCTTGACTGTTCCGATAAAACCAAACTTTCACATTCCGATATTACGGAAATGATAAAAGCTGTAAACGGTGCTCACGGCAAAACGCTCATTATATCGGAAGAAAGTGCAACCAAAGAGAACATAAGGCTTATGCAATCACTTGCGGCAACGGTATGGGTAAAAACATCCGATAATACCAAAAGCATTATGCAGGCATATACACGCGGAGCAAACGGCATTGTTACGGATGATTATGAAAAAGCAATAAAATGCGTGGAGTTTTTTAATGACGATGCCGCCACACTTTTGCGTGTACCGTTTGTTATAGGCCACAGGGGTGACCCGTCTGTTTGCGTTGAAAACACGTTGGATTCGGCAAAGACAGCATTTGAGGAAGGTGCGGATTCGGTAGAGAACGATATCCAGTTATCAAAGGACGGAAAACTATTTATACTGCATGATGACACCGTAGATAGATTACTGAACATGGGTAATGAGCTTGCGGAAAACTTTACACTCGACGAACTCCGTTCCCGTGCATTTGACTGGGAAAGCATAATCAGCTCAAACGAAGTGTCTGCCGATATGTCCCGTGACGGCAAATTAATGGGGCAGGACGAACGCAAGGAATACTTTGTCCCGACATATGAAGAGTATCTCAAAACTTTTAAAGGAACGGGACTTATTCATGATACGGAGATAAAAAGCAATAACCCCGACATCATTCCCGTTTTCAAAAAGGCAGTGGATGATTACGATGCCTGGGATC
>CAMOYW010000182.1 GCA_946630405.1 uncultured Clostridia bacterium
AAATCCTCGTAAAGCTTTATGATCTGAGGGTTATTGTGAGACTGTCTGACGACCTGACGCTCATCTTCGGAATAAAGTGCTTTTGCTCTCTTCTCTTTATAAGTATCGTAAATATCGTCATCCTCATCTTCAAGGAAACAAGGGCGAACATAAGGCTGACCGCCGCCGTTGATACAACCGCCCGGACAACCCATTATTTCAATAAAATGATATTTACTCTTTCCAAGCCTTATCTCGTCAAGAAGAACCTTTGCACTCTTCATGCCCGATGCTATGGCAACATTTACGGTCATACCGTTAATATCTATGCTTGCTTCTCTTATACCGCCTTCATGTCCTCTGACTTCTTCAAAGGTTATCTTATCCTTTTCCTGACCTGTCAGTTTGAAATAGACCGTTCTTAATGCAGCCTCCATTACGCCGCCCGTAACACCGAATATAACAGCGGCACCCGAGTAGTCACCCATGATATCTGCATCCCATTGTTCGTCGGGAAGCTTTTTAAACATAATACCGCTTCTGTTTATCATGCGGGCAAGCTCTCTTGTGGTAATAACCGCATCCACATCGGCAAGTCCGTTAACTTTAAGAGCATCTCTTTCTTTTTCGTCTTTCTTAGCGGTACAAGGCATAACAGATACAACAAACACATCCTTGGGATCTATATTGTTCTTCTTGGCCCAATACGCCTTAATGACAGCACCTTGCATTTGATGAGGTGATTTGCACGAAGACAAATGAGGTAAAAGATCGGAATAATTGTATTCGGCGTAGTTTACCCATCCCGGAGAACAGGATGTGATCATAGGAAGAACGCCGCCGTTTTGTATCCTGTCTAAAAGCTCGGTACCCTCTTCCATTATCGTAAGATCCGCACCGAAGTTTACATCATATACACGCTCAAAGCCGAGTCTTCGCATAGCGGCGATCATCTTACCCGTAACGGGAGTTCCGATAGGATAACCGAACTCTTCACCGAGTGCCGCTCTGACAGCGGGAGCTGCCTGTGCTATGACATGCTTACCTGCCTTAAACGCCGCATCAATCTTATCTATCTCCGAATGTTCCATAAGTGCTCCCGTAGGACATACACTTACACACTGACCGCACTGTATGCAAGGAGAATCGGCAAAGCTTCTGTTCTGAGCGGGTGAAACAAAGGTTTGAAATCCTCTACCCTCAAAGCCCAGTATACCGAGCCCGTGAGCATTTTCACACCTTGCTATACATCTTCCGCAAAGTACACACTTTGATGTATCTCTTACAAGTCCGGGAGCAAGTCTGTCGATATGAGTCTCAGAAAAAGAACCCTCAAACGCCTTTTCTCTTGCGCCGGTAATTTTTGCAACGTGCAAAAGCTCGCATTTTCCGTTTTTATCACACTGCTGACATTCTTTATTATGATTGGAAAGCAAAAGCTCAACGCTCTCTCTTCTTGCTTCCAATGCTTTGGGTGAAGATATTTTTATCTCCATTCCTTCAGATATGGGGTAAACGCAAGATGCCACAAGTCCTCTTGCACCCGTTGCCTCCACAAGGCAAACTCTGCATGAGCCGCTATTACACTCTCCGTGATTAAACGCACAAAGAGAGGGTATTTCATAGCCGTTTGCTCTTGCAGCCTCAAGTATCGTCATGCCCTGTTCAGCCTGACAGGGTATTCCTTCTATCGTAATATTAACTTTACTCATTTGCATTACCTCTTCTCAATAGCCTTCACTCTACATACGCTCATACAAGAACCGCACTTTACGCACTTTTCCGTATCTATTTCTAATGAGGCAAGCTTATGTCCTTCGGCAACATATTCCGTACGGTGAATACAATCCACGGGGCATCCCTTTGCGCAAAGTCCGCAACCTACACACTTATCGGGATCAATATGGTATTCCATAAGTTTCTTGCAAACATGTGCGGGACATTTTTTGTCAACTATATGTGCCAAATACTCATCTTTGAAATGCTTTAAAGTAGAATCTATGGGATTTGCTGCTGTTTGACCGAGAGCACAAAGAGAATTGTTCTTAACGGTCCTGCTAAGCTCTTCAAGTGCATCCAGATCCTCCATAGTGCCTCTGCCTTCGGTTATTTTTGTAAGGATCTCGTACATTCTCGTAGTACCTATACGGCACGGTGAACACTTACCGCAGCTCTCGTCACATATAAATTCCATATAGAATTTTGCGACATCCACCATACAGTTATCTTCATCCATAACTATGGCACCGCCCGAGCCCATCATAGATCCCTTTTGAACAAGGTTATCAAAATCTATAGGTTCGTCAAGATATTCTTCGGTAAGGCATCCGCCCGAAGGTCCACCCGTTTGTATAGCTTTGAATTTCTTTCCTCCGGGTATACCTCCGCCTATATCGTAAATAAGCTCTCTTAAAGTAGTTCCCATGGGTACCTCAACAAGACCTACGTTATTGACCTTACCACCCAAAGCAAACACCTTTGTTCCCTTTGATTTTTCGGTTCCCACCTTTGAAAACTCTTTTGCACCCTCTCTTAAAATGTAAGGTACACATGCAAGTGTTTCAACGTTATTGATAATGGTAGGCTGACCCCAAAGACCCTTTACCGCAGGGAAAGGGGGACGAGGTCTGGGCATACCTCTTTTACCTTCAATAGAATGTAAAAGCGCAGTTTCCTCACCGCAAACAAAAGCACCTGCACCGAGTCTTATATGGCAATCAAAGCTAAAATCGCTTCCGAGTATATTATTGCCTAAAAGTCCCGCTTCTCTTGCCTGGTTAATAGCTATTTTAAGTCTGTTAACGGCAATGGGATATTCGGCACGCACATAGAAATAACCGTTTTGAGCACCTATGGCATAGCCCGCTATCATCATACCTTCTATAACGCTCAAAGGATTACCTTCAAGTATACTTCTGTCCATGAAGGCACCGGGATCGCCCTCATCACCGTTACAAACCACATACTTTTCATCACTTTGGGAATCAAATGCAAATTTCCATTTTCTGCCCGTAGGGAAACCTGCTCCGCCTCTTCCTCTAAGCCCCGAATCAAGCACTTCGTTAATGACTTCTTCTCTGGACATGGAGAGCGCTCTTTTAAGACCGCCAAAAGCACCCATACCGAGTGCTTCTTCTATGTTTTCGGGGTCGATAACTCCGCAACCGTGAAGAGCAACTCTTTTTTGTTTCTTATAGAAATTTATATCATCCTGCTTGGTAACTTTTTTGCCCGTGGAAGGTTCCTCGTAAAGAAGTCTTTCAACGATGCTTCCCTCTGCAATATCCTTTTCAACAATTTCTTCAACATCATCAATATGTACAAGGCGATAAAGAGTATCTTCGGGATATATCTTTACAAAAGGACCCTGTGAACAAAAGCCGAAACAACCGACCTGATTGACTGTGACCTTTTCATCAAGGCTCTTTTCGGAAATTACCTGTCTGAATTTATCAGCTATTTCCTTTGAATTGTTGGAAAGACATCCTGTTCCTCCGCACAAAACGATATGGCGTTTGCCGTCATTTCCCAATATCTTATCGTCAAAGGCTTTTGAACAACATTCTATTTTTTCGTTAAGCTTTTCAACGCTGTTTATCATTGAGCTGCCTCCTTTAATTTTTCTTCGGCAATAAGGTACTGTGCTATGGTCTCCGTAACCTGAGAAACCGTCATTTTAGGGTATACTTTTCCGTTTATACTTACAGCAGGAGCAATACCGCAAGCACCTATACATCTTAATGCATCTATGGTAAACAGGCCGTCGTCGGTAGTTTGACCGGGTTGGATATGCAATAATTCACAGAATTTATCT
>CAMOYW010000183.1 GCA_946630405.1 uncultured Clostridia bacterium
TGTGAGGAATAATTTTTGTTACTTGAATTAACAGATATACTGTTTAAGCTTGAACAGCCGGAAAATGAAGTGCTTGCATATGTAGCATTGTCGGGAAGTTTAATTTGTGTAAGGCTCGTGCAGCTTTTAAACGCATCGCTTCCGATAGATGTAAGTGCAGTTCCGAGAGAAACCGAAGAAAGGTATGCACAGTTTTGGAATGCACCTGTTCCTATGGTTTTAAGAGAAGGACCTGCCGTGAATGAGGTCAGGGCACTTCCCGAAAAAGCATAGTCGGCGATCTCTTGAAGTTTAGTAATCGTAACGGATTTAAGCGCGCTGCAACCTTCAAAGCAATGAATTCCGAGGGAGCTTACATTATCGAGGTTGATCTGGCTGAGTTTACCGCAATTTGCAAAGGAATAACTGCCAAGTGTTGTAACGGATGCGGGTAAAGTAACGGAAGTAAAAGCACAATCATAAAAAGCATAATTTCCTATACCGCTTGAACCGAGGCTTCCGGGAAGCTCTATTTGAGCAAGTGACTGACACTTGTAAAATGCACTGTCACTTATTTTTGTAACACTTGAAGGTATATTTATGCTTGTAAGCTTGGTACATCCCGAAAAACAGTTGGTAGGTATCTCTTTAAAAGACGAATTGTTGGGAAGAGTTACGCTTTTAAGGTTGTCATCGCCCATAAAGCACATGTTTCCGATAGATGTAACGGAATTGGGAATCGTTATACTTGTTAAATTAGAACATGTATTAAAAGCACTTTTTCCGATTTTGGTTACAGAATTTGGAATAGTAACGGAAGTGAGTTTAGTGCAAGTAAAAAAAGCAGAGTCGCTAATTTCGACAATATCACTCGGTATAGTTACGGAGGTAACATCGGTGTCGCAAGCTACGATAGCATTTTTCGAAGAGTCGATATAAATGTTTCCTCCCGTAACGGCAACAGTTCTATCGTAGGAGTTACTGTTATTACTTGAAAAAAGAGTAATATCCGCAGTTTGTTCCGCTACTGTGCTTTCCGCAAATACTGCCGATGAGAATATAAACAAAGCGGCAACGGATAATGCTAAAAATCTTTTCATAGTGTTTTCCTTTCTTATAAGTATAAATAAAAAACTAAATCAATTTTTCACTAAGTCAAAATCCGTATAATTATACTATGATATTGAAAGAAATTCAATATTTTTCTGAAAATTATAATTTGATTTTAACTTATGACAGATCTATTTTTTGTTATCGCGTATAGAGCAATGGGCTTATTGCTAAAATAATAAAAAAAACTATTGACAAATCTTCCCGATAGTGGTAATATATCGAATGTTGAGTGTGCGAAGGCACATGAATGCGCGACTAGCTCAGTTGGTAGAGCAGGTGACTCTTAATCACAAGGTCCGGGGTTCGAGCCCCCGGTCGCGCACTAAGCACGACTAGCTCAGTTGGTAGAGCAGGTGACTCTTAATCACAAGGTCCGGGGTTCGAGCCCCCGGTCGTGCATTAGCAGGCAGAGATGTCTGCTTTTTTAAAATAATACACACATCTGTCAAAATGTCGGACGGTGCTTTGCGGTGCAAAGTCCCGACTGTGTGCAGGTGGAGGAAAAACCAAGGAGGCAAATAACAATGGCTGTTATTTCAATGAAGCAATTGCTTGAAGCAGGTGTTCACTTCGGTCACCAGACAAGAAGATGGAACCCTAAAATGGCAGAGTATATCTTTGCAGAGAGAAACGGTATCTATATCATCGACCTTCAGAAGACTGTTAAGAAGGTAGACGATGCTTATAAGGCTATTGCCGATATCGTAGCTGACGGAGGCGAGGTACTCTTTGTAGGTACAAAGAAGCAGGCTCAGGATTCCATTAAGGAAGAGGCTGAGAGATGCGGTATGTACTATGTTAACGAGAGATGGCTCGGTGGTATGCTCACCAACTTCAAGACTATCAAGACAAGAGTAGCAAAGCTTGCAGAGATCGATTCCATGATCGAAGACGGTACAATGGATCTTCTTCCCAAGAAGGAAGTTGCAAAGCTTATGAAGGAAAAGGAGAAGCTTGACAAGAACATCGGCGGAATCAAGAATATGAAGAGAATACCCGATGTTATGTTCGTAGTGGATCCCAAGAAGGAAAAGATAGCTATTCAGGAGGCTCACAGCCTTAACATACCTATCGTTGCTATCGTAGATACAAACTGCGATCCCGAAGAGGTTGATTATGTTATCCCCGGTAACGATGATGCTATCAGAGCCGTTAAGCTTATCGCAGGCAGAATGGCAGATGCGGTTATCGAGTCCAGACAGGGCGAGCAGGATACACCCGTTGAGGAAGCTATCGAAGAGACAGAAGCATAATAAATACAATAAATGTGGCTTTGGTATATGATGCCGAAGCCATTTTTCAAAACAGGAGGAAAAAGCCATGGCTGTAACAGCTGCTTTAATTAAAGAATTAAGAGAAAGAACCGGCGTTGGTATGAGTGCTTGCAAGAATGCGCTTGTTGAGACCGACGGTAATATAGATGAAGCTATTGAAGTGTTAAGAAAGCAGGGTCTTGCAAATGCCGCTAAGAAGGCAGGAAGAATCGCCGCAGAAGGCTTAAGCTATTCTTACATCACAGAAGACGGAAACAAGGCTGTTGTTGTTGAGGTAAACTCCGAGACAGACTTTGTTGCAAAGAACGAGAAGTTCAGAACTTTCGTTGATGAGGTCGCTAAGCAGGTCATCAAGAACGACCCTGCAGATATAGATGCATTCCTTGCTTCCGAGTGGGACGGCGAGGCTGCTACCGTGCAGGATGCTCTTAACGAAATGATCAGCGTTATCGGCGAGAAGCTTTCCATCAGAAGATTTGAGAAGATCGAGAACAAGGGTAATTCCGCATTTGTAAGCTATATCCATGCAGGCGGTAAGATTGCTGTTGTAGTTGAATTTGAGACTGCTTCCAAGGATGCTAAGGTCACAGAGTGCGGTAAGAATGTAGCTATGCAGATCGCAGCTATGAATCCCAAGTATGTATCCGACGATCAGGTTCCCGCTGATGTTATCGAGCATGAGAAGAGCATACTTATGGAGCAGGCTAAGAACGACCCCAAGAATGCCAACAAGCCCGACAATATCATCGAAAAGATGCTTACGGGAAGACTTAAGAAAGAGCTTAAGGAAATGTGCCTTCTTGATCAGGAGTATGTTCAGGGCGACAAGATCTCTGTTAGCCAGTATGTTGAGAGCGTAGCAAAGGAAATAGGTGAGAGCCTTAAGATAAAGAGCTTTGTTCGTTTTGAAACAGGCGAGGGTATAGAGAAGAAGGAAGAAAACTTTGCAGAGGAAGTTGCAAAGACTATCGGTCAATAATATGAGCAAAAAAGACGATATTTCCGAAGAGATCAAGGAACTTGAAACAAAAGAAGTTTCGGATGCTGTTGAGGAAACCGTAAAAACGGAAGAAAAGAGCGAAGAGATAACAACAGAGGATATAGAGGCTCTTAAGGAAAGTTTGGAACTTCCCGAAGGCAGCGGAAAATCTTCCTTCCTTATAGTTGCTTCCGTTATCACGTTGCTTCTTTTCATAGTTGCGGCTGTGGGTATGTTTGTTGCTCAGGATTATATGATCAAGCTTAATCTTGAGTACAGCGGTGCGGGTCTTATTCAGGAACGTTTCGCAATGTATCAAAAGATATATTACGGAGCGATAGCACTTGCCGTAGGAGCAACGGGAATTACATTTTCTTCGTTCCTTATATATTTAAGCTTTAAAATAAATAAAAAATAAAAGGCT
>CAMOYW010000184.1 GCA_946630405.1 uncultured Clostridia bacterium
GAATGTTCGTATTTATTGTTTAATGTATCGTCCATAGCACATTAATATTTGATATGTGTGTTTTCTATCTTTTCAAGCAGATATTCGGTAGATAAAACTCTATCCATATCCTTTTTTGACTCTATAACTTCGTCTTTAAACAATCTGCTGATATATTTTGCCGTCCTTTGAAGTTCGGGAGGGAGCAGGGGGATCTGCGAGGGGTCGTAGCCGAGCGCATTGTAATAGGTCTCCTCCAGCTCTCTGCACACAAAGCCCGACAAATGAGAGACAAATGAGCCCTCGTTGTGTATTACCGCTCTCGGCTTTTTCCAGCTTGAAGTCTCATGCTTTACCCTTAAATAGTCGTCGCACTCGTCAAGGTTCATAAGGAAGTCGCAATACACGGTGTCGTACTCGCCTTCTTTTATGTTTTTCAAATATTCAAGGGGAGCGGCGTTCAGAGTTTTAATTTTATGCCTTGCCTTGAACTGAGGTAATATATATTCGTTAAATATTTCCAGTATCGTGGTGTCTTTCTCTACTATCGTTATTTCGTTAACAAATTCAAGCTCGGATGCAAGAAATGCAAAATAGCCTAAATTCACGCCCAGACAAAGCACATTGCCGTTGATATGCTCCAATGATTCCTGAGTGGTCAAAACGTGAGCGGGGCTTAACATTGAAATGACCTGACCCGCTTTTGTGAGCACGGGGAAGTTGTATGCAAAATCCGTAGCGCAAAGGCGGGGTATGTTGACGTTCCTTCTTTTCATCCTCACGGACGAGCCGCCCACATAGAGCTGATAGGGCTTTCCTTCTTCTATCTTAAGCTCGTATTCGCCTATTTTAATATTCGGGATCTTGACGGTCGTGAGATACGATTTGGCGAGGTCCTTTTCCGTCAGAAGCTCGTATTGTGCTTCAAGTGCCTCTATATAACGGCTCGCCTTGTCGTCATCTTCAAATATGTTCATACAAATGGTCGCAACGCCTGCCGTAAACGAGGCGCTTCTTCTTGCATTGAAGTCCGAAAGTATCTCGCCCTGATCCATTACCGTCCTTTTAAGCTCCTCCACGCTCTTGTCGAAGTCTCCGAGGTCGGTCGGATATATTTTGTTGGTCTCTATGGCGTATGTCAGATTTGTTTCTATCTGCGCACTGTCGTTTGCATAGCTGTCGATACGCACAAAGTGTTCTTTTATTTCCTGTGTCAGTTTACCTATTTTCATACGAATTACCCCTTATAAAAATACTTCTCCGTTTATCTATTATACCATTATTTTTATCGTAATTCAATATTAATTGTAAGGGATTTATTCGGTGCAGGGTAGCCCGTTTTTTCGGTATTGACAAGTGTCTTTTAAATTGCAGACCACACAGCCTCGTCTGCCTTTTTCTATCGGGCTGTCGGATATGCCTATAATTGCGGTCACGCTCTTTACGGGGATGAGCATACCCGAAGGGTTTACGCAAAGACCTATCTTTTTGGAACTTTGCGTTATCTCGATGATCTTAGACTGATAATCAAGCGGAAAATCTCCGTAGCCGGGCGAAAATCTCCAAGTAAAGTGTTTTCCGTTTAGGGCTTTGCTTATGTCTTCTTCCGCCTTGTTGCACACCTGTTCGATAGCCGCATTTGCCAAAGAGTCGGTAATGAGCGCTTCGGACATATTCGTTTTTTGCAAAGAGTTTATAAGCATATCGACGGACGCACCGAGGGTCGCCGTCAGTATTATGATATGTGTGCAGTTTTTAAGATGGTTTTTAATATCCTCGCCCGAAAATACGATGTTGCTGCCGCTTATGGCGACACCCGTTGTAAATTCTATGGGAAATATTTTGTAGATATATCGGGCGCTTGCTCTTTCTATGAGCCTTTTTTCGCAAATGTCAAGGGAAGGGCGGATATCGGTTATATCCATACCCTTTCTGTATCCGAGGTATCTGAGTGCTTCGTTTTGATTAATTTTTGTGAGTGTAACGTTCATAATTAAAAGAAAAGAGGTGTGAAAACTCACACCTCACAAACTGTTAAAATTATAGTAAATAAACAGTGTAAGTATTCTTTGCGGCGGGACGACACATGGCTCGTCCCCTACAAAAACAAATAATATTACATACAGGTATATCCGCCGTCAACGGGAATGATACATCCGTTTACATAGCTGCTTGCCGGTGATGCAAGGAAAATGGCTGCCGTGTCAAGTTCGCCTTCTTTGCCGTAGCGTGACATAGGTATCATGGTCTTGGCGTAGTTTTGGAAATACTCGCTGTCCAAGGTCTCTTTTGTAAGAGGTGTTTCAAAATAGCCGGGACAGATGGAATTTACGGTGATCCCTCTTTCGCTCCATTCCGATGCAAGCGCACGGGTGAGGTTCACCACACCGCCTTTTGCCGCATGATAGGGGGAAGAAGGCGCGATTTTGTTGCCCACCAAACCGTACATGGAAGCGATGTTTATTACTCTGCCGTAGCCTGCGGGGAGCATAGCTTTTTTTGCCACCGCTCTTGCCATCTTGAATGTGCCGAAGAGGTCGATGTTTATCTCGTTGTAGAAATGTTCATCGTCTATGTCTTCTGCGGGTGTCACACAGCCCGTGCCCGCGTTGTTTATAAGTATATCTATTCTGCCGAACTTTTTAAGTACTTCGTCCACTGCGGAGTTTACCTTTTCGGTGTCGGTAATGTCGCAAGATATTGCGAGTGTCTCAACGCCGTATTCCTTTGCGATCTCTGCCGCAACTTCATCTATAAGGTTTTGGCGGCGTGCAAGAGCCACGATTTTCGCACCCTGATTTGCAAGTGCCTTTGCCATCTGTACACCGAGACCGGTGGAGCAGCCCGTCACGACCGCGACCTGACCGGATAAGTCAAAATAATTTTTCATAATATATCTCCCATAATTGTTTATTAAGTATATTACATGTGATTTATGAGGCTTGCCGTGTATGCCGCACCGAAGCCGTTATCTATATTGACAACGCTTACACCGCTTGCACACGAATTCAGCATGGATAAAAGTGCCGATATACCGCCGAAATACGCCCCGTAGCCTACGCTTGTGGGTACCGCTATCACGGGAGAGGACGCAAGTCCGCCCACCACGCTTGCAAGCGCACCTTCCATGCCCGCAACGGCTATAATGACCCTTGCGTTTTTAATATCGTCGATATGAGCAAGAAGCCTGTGTATGCCCGCAACACCCACATCCACTATCCTTTGAACTTGGTTTCCGAGAAACTTTGCGGTAAGCTCCGCTTCTTCGACCACGGGTAGATCGCTCGTGCCTGCCGCAACTATAAGTATGGTACCGTCTGTATTCGGCTTTGGTATTTTGCCCACTATGCCTATACCCGATGTGGGGTAGTATTGCATATCTATCTCGGTCTTTAAAGAAGCATACTTTTCCTCACTCATTCTTGTAACAAGTATCCTTTTTTGACCGTGTGAGAGCAGATCGTTTGCTATTTTAAGTATCTGCTCCGCCGTCTTGCCCGCTCCGTATATCACCTCGCCCACGCCCTGTCGTAACTGTCTGTGGTAGTCGGGCTTAGCAAAGTCGATATTGCCGAAGCTTTTGGTTTCGATTTTATCAAGAGCGATTTCGGGCGAAGTTTTGCCTTCCGCAATTTCGGTAAGCAAAGTAAGAAGCTCGCTTTTATCCATAAAAAATGACCTCAAAATTATAAGGCGACTTATAAA
Source organism: uncultured Clostridia bacterium (assembly GCA_946630405.1). Classification (GTDB taxonomy): domain Bacteria; phylum Bacillota; class Clostridia; order Lachnospirales; family CAG-274; genus UBA3680. Next base: position 3,685 of record CAMOYW010000184.1, read on the forward strand.
GCCGCCTTGTATTAAGGAAACGCTGATTAATTCACTTGAAGCAGATTTGAGATAATGTCATTGC
>CAMOYW010000185.1 GCA_946630405.1 uncultured Clostridia bacterium
TTGGACGTACCGGTGACTATGAGTCAACGTTTGCTGCTTATTATTATCAGGGCAAAGAAAATGACGATATTGACCTTACAGGCGCAAAGACAGCTCAGGTCATGGTTGGCGAAATGCTCGGAGATTCTTCCATTGAATTTGCTTATAAGGGCTCGGATTACGTTACTGAGATCATCAACATCGAATGTGACGATGAAGCCTTCAGTCGTATAAGTAAAGGCGCGAATTTTCCGGGAACGTTAGTTCATAAAACAACTTCAAAGGATGCGATAAGAGCTAATATTACAAGAATGCTCGATAATCTCTTTGAAGACAGTACCGGAAAATCGGCGATGTTATCCCAAAAAGCCAATGACCCTAACTATGCGGTGAATTTGGATGAGGTATTATCGAACGGTGGAAGAGAGTTGGATTTATCAAATCCCATTTACGAAAACAAGGTTGTTTATGTAAATGTACCGGATGGCAGTGAATTATTACAACAATTGCAAAATACGGGACAGTTGAATATTAAAAAGTATTCAAGTACCGTTGTTGTGATGAATGTTGAAACTGCCGGTTCTTTGAAGCTTAACAAATACTCGGTTGAACCTATTGATGTTGATGTGATTTATGATGAAAGCGGAAATCCTTCATCGTCAAGGAGGATTAATACCGAGACTACTCACAGTGGTAACAAATCTCTGCATAATAAACAAGTAGATACCGAGATTTGTCAGAAAATCATATGGAATGTTCCCAATGCAACAGATGTTGAGATGCTTATCACAGCAGGAGCATTCTTGATTGGAAATCCCGAAGCAAAGACCGTATGTAACGGTTCGTCGGCAGGATGGATCGCAACACCCGGTAAATTTACCGTAGGTTCGGGTGAATGGCACTACATTTATGCAGGTGGAGATGAAACAACTAACTCGGATGAAGAGGGACAGATCCACTTTGCATCTCGTAAAGCGTTTACTTATGAGTTGAACGGTAAAGATACGGTTGAAGATACATCTGTATATACAAAGGGCGATTCTTTTGAATTTACGTTCTATGAAACAGGTGATGATTTTGCAACCGGAAGTAATATTGTCGGAAAAGTTAAAAACAGCGATACCAACAAAGTTAAATATCCCGTACTTAGCTTTTATACAAGTGAGGATAGTGCAAACAATGCAGGTAAGCCGAATTATTATGTTCCGCTGAATTCTTCCAAAAAATTCTATTATGTAATTAAAGAGAATTCATCGCCTACCGTTGCGGGTATTACCAATACCGATGGCGAGATAGATATTGAGCTTACCGTTATCAACACAGATGGCGTACTTACTTATCACGTAATTACAAATCAGTATCTTACTGCGGCAGATAAGGCAAGTGGTACCGTATATAAGAATAACGGCGGGGTTTCAAGTGCAGAAAACGACGGAATTGAAATGTCCGGTATCGAGTTCTCGCTTGGTGCGTTCTTTAATGTGGCTAAGCCTACCGTTAAGATCAAAAAGGTCGATCAGTACGGTAATTATGTAGAAGGTGCAACACTTGGCTTGAATACCAACGGAAAGACTATCAAGAAAAGTGATATTGATCTGGGAGAAGGCGGAAGCTTTGCACCCGGGACAACCTTCCAAGATTTAGGTGGAGATGAAGTAACATATTATCTCTCATACATAACGGGTACCGAAGAGGCTACAATAGCAGGCTTGGCTGACGGTGAGTATACCATTCAGGAGAATGTAGTTCCCTCAAATGATTATGAGTATGCTTCGCCTATCAACTTTACCGTGACAAACGGTAAAATCAGTTCTGTTACCGGTGGTACGTATGTAAATGACACTATTACTATGGTGGACAGAAATGTAAGCACCGCCGATATAACCGTTAAGAAGGTAGATGAAGATGGCAAACCCCTTGCCGATGCTACACTTTCGATTTATAAGATTGATGAAGTTGAGGATTATACATTTACGGATGCTAACCTTGATACTACAAGCGGAGCTTCAATTATAAGCGCTCAAACAGGCAAAAACCAAATGTATTGGAAAACCGGAGGAAGTGCAACGAAGATAGTTGATTTACCTTCAGGTAAATATAGACTTGAAGAGAATAATCCTCCCGAAGGATATAAAAATGCTTCGTATCTCTTGTTTGACGTTTCTAACGGTAAAATCACAAGCATAAGACAGTCGGATGACGTAACGCAAGTAGCAATCGTTGAAGATAACACTGTCGTTATGGTTGACGAGAAAGAAAAGCCGCTTTCTATCAGTAAAAAGGCTGTTGGTGGCGGTGAAGAGCTTGCCGATGCATATTTAACACTTAGAAGAGTAAATCCTAATTATTCTCCGGATGCGACGGATTGGTATAATCAAAATGTTCAATATATTGATGATCTTGCGTGGACGAACGTTAAAGATGTAGGCAATACCATAATAAGAAGTTGGGGAATGATTCAGTGGAAATCGGGTAGTGTACCTCAACAGTTTGTTGAATTACCCGACGGCACTTATGAACTTAGTGAAGATCAAGCACCTACAGGATATGCTGTAACGGAAAGCATTATATTTACACTTGAAAATGGTGAAGTTACTTCCGTAAACGGTAAACCTGTTGAAGGTGATGCTTCCAATCTCATTGAGATGTTTGATGCGGTTGCCACTACTTCGGGAACAAATGTAGGTATCAGTAAGAAGGTAGTGAGCGGAAGCACCGAAGTTTCCGGTGCTAAGCTTGAACTTACGGGCGTTGACGAGAGTGAAAATGCTGTGACCTTTGAAGGCATTGTTATAGACACGGACGGAGTAAGTGACTTTACAAACGCCGATAATAAGCTTTCATGGACATCCGGTACAAATGAGCTTGTTATCAAAGGCTTGGTAAACGGTACATATACACTTAAGGAAGTACAAGCTCCTACAGGTCTTACAAAGGTAGAGACGGACATCGTGTTTACCGTAAAGGATGGAGTTGTTACGACCGAAAGTACGGATGCCAAAGTTGAAGAGGGTACTACTCATTCTACAGTCGTACTCTTTGATGATCTGATAACTACCGATGTTACCATAAGCAAGCAGAATATCACGGGCGTTGATGAACTTGAAGGAGCACTTCTTTCGGTTTCATTCAAGTCTGATGAGATCTCCGTTCCCGGCTTTGAGTTTGATGTAAATAAAGTAACGGGCGGTGCAAATGATGTTTCGGTACTTGACGGAAAGGTCATCACATTTACATCCGGTTCATCTCCTGCTGTTATAGGCGGACTTGTAGACGGTAAATATACACTTTCCGAGATCGTTGCTCCCGAGAATTACGAGGTTGCAGAATCCATTGAATTTGAGGTCAAGGACGGAAAAGTTGTAAACACGACCGATAACACGATCATAATGGTCGACGGATTTACCAAGACTCCCGTGACTATCAGCAAAACTGCTGTTGGCGGCGGAAAAGAGCTTGAAGGTGCAACACTTGTTATTACGGCAGTTGACGTTATAGATACCAACTTTGCATTTATACCTACTGATGTACATCTCGGTACCAATGCAAAGGATGTTTCCGTTTCTTCAAACGGAATGTCGGTACAGTTCGTATCGGGTTCGGGTACAACAAGTATTGATAACCTTGTAAACGGTACTTACACTCTTACAGAGATCACCGCTCCCGAGGGCTATGGAGTAAAAGAAGAAGCTGTTTACTTTAGAGTCAAGAACGGTGAGATATTTGATATGGCAGGTGAAAAATTGTCTTCCAATATCGTAAG
>CAMOYW010000186.1 GCA_946630405.1 uncultured Clostridia bacterium
AGTATGTTTTCCGCTTCGGAGCGGTTTACATCCTTTGACATTATTATCTCACTGAGTATTATCTGCTTTGCGGTGCCCATCATTTTCTTTTCGGCGGAGGACAATGCTTTTACTCTTTCCTTATAAACAAACGTTTTGAATATTTCTACTATTTTTAGCAGGTCACCCGTTTTGAGCAGTGCAAGGTTTTCTTTATACCGAACGTTCCAGTTATCATTCATATCTATCGTACCGGCACCATCCACAATGGAAAGCACCTCCTTAGCAGAACAAACCTCGCGAAGCCCCGATTGCTCCGCCTTTTGCATAGATACGGTCAGCTTCAAATCACCTATGGGAATACGAAGCACGTAATAAGACTTAAACTCACCGTCTATTTCTTTCTTCTCGATATCCTCTATCACTCCGGCACCGTACATAGGGTATACTACCCTATCGCCTATCGCAAACAACAATGTTCCTCCTTTCCTAAAAAATCGGTACGCACGCACCCCAATATGTATTTATATTATATCACAATTAATCAATAAAAGATATGGCTCTTTTTTACAATATTTCGCCCTTAAATTTAAAGAAAATTACCAATTTTACGCTTTATTCACACTTTATACAGCTCATCGGTGTCAGGCTCCGGCAGAGGAAGCTTTTCTCCGTTTTTTATGTAGTGCATTTCCTTGTCGGCTGTAAATTCGCCTATCACAGCGGAATTTATACCGTTTTGTGCAAGGAGCGCAACAAGTCCTTCCCCATCCTCACAGGCTATCAGCATGGAACCGCTCGAAATGAGCCTGTAAGGGTCGACATTTAAAGCAGAACAAATAAGCTTTGTTTCCTCAAGTATGGGTATCTTGTCGGTATCTACACACACTCCGAGCCCCGAACAGGTCGCCACTTCCCAGCAAGCGCCCAGTATTCCGCCCTCCGTCACATCGTGCATGGCATGAGCGCCGAAGTCTGCCGCCAGCTTTCCCTCCTTCGTTACGGAAAGCATATCCACAAAAGAGCGTGCCTTTAATAGACACTCTTCGCTTACCCTGCCCTTTAAAAGCTCCGCTTTGTCGGCAGCAAATATGGCGCTTCCTTCCAAAGCGGCATATTTTGTCATCACCATTTTATCTCCTGCCATTGCGCCCGAAGATGCGATGACCCTTTTGCACTTTCCGAGCACGGTGCAGGAAAGCACGGGCTTGGTAACGGCATCCGTCACTTCCGTATGTCCTCCGATAACACAAAGGTCTATCTTTGCCGCTTCGGAATAAAAATCACGCATTATGGTCTTTATTTCCTTTTCCGTAATGCTTGGCGGCAAAAGCGCCGTGACCATTATCCCGACGGGTTCTCCGCCGCCTGCGGCTATATCGTTGGCATTTATATGCACGGCAAGCCTGCCTATATCATTCACCGCACCTGTAATGGGGTCTGTGGAACATATACAGATATTATCACCAAAATCTATGGCTGAGCAATCCTCGCCGATCGAGGGCGTTAAAAGCACCTCTTCTCTTTTCGCTCCGTTTTTTACAATCGGTTCTATTACAAGTTCATTAAGCACACTGTCGGGCAATTTTCCTATTTTCATAACTATCCTCTTGAAGTTTAAATATTTTGGTATTATAATTATTATCTATATAATACCAAAATATATATTGATTGTCAAAGCCTATGAATAAAATACGCCTTTTAACCGAACATATTATAAAGGAGCTGTATTTTTTTAACCTCCTTTTACTGCCTTTTTCACTTGTGCTGTGCGCGCTCACAAGCGATATAAAGCACGCCCTTTTACTTTTGCTTTTACTGCCCGTAATGGGGGTGCATTATTTTTTCAGGCACCATATCAAGAGCTTTTTGCCCTTTGTCATAGTCACATGGCTGACATGTATCATCGGCTTTTTCTTCGACTACAAGCTTGTGTATCTGCTTTTCCTTGCCGCAATGTCCGCCCGCTCGGTCAAGCTTCGCACAAGCCCGTCCGTGCCGATGACAGTCACATTTGAAAGTGTATGCTTTCCCATGGCACTTATTGCCGTGATGTATGCCTACGCCAAATTTATGGGGAACGAAGGCTTTCAAGAAATGCTGTTTATACAGGCAAATATACTGCTTGTACTTGCCATGCTCTACTCCCACATCAGAAGCTTGAACATAGAAACGGAGCTTGACAACTCGGAGACCCTTCAACCCATAGAACGTATACACGGCTTTACCAACAAGGTACTTGTTGCATACGTCCTTTGCTTCCTGTTTACGGGACTTGTATTTCGTTATGTTCCTTTCGGCGAGGTCCTTTTGTTTATACTGCGTATGATATTTTCCGCAATAGGCTTTATCATCTCGCTTATCAGTTCCGCAGGAGGTGACAGCTACTCGGAACCCACAGGCTCAAGTGCTTTACCCGAAGCTGGAGCTGTCGAAACTCAAGAGCTTCCCTACTGGCTAAAGCTTATAGAGCAGTTTTTCATATACTTTGCAAACATCCTTGTGGTGCTCATAATACTTGCAGGTATCGCTTACTTCTTCATTATGATTTACAGAGGCTTTTACGCTCACAGGCATAAAGCGGCTGCTCCCGACAGAGGCTATGTATCAAAGGTGACAGATATACGCCACGAAAGAAGGCAAAAAAAGCCGACCGCAAAACCAAAAGATCCCATACGAAGAGCCTATTTCAACCGTGTAAACAAATACTTCGGAAAAGGTCTGCTTCGCGGCTCCTACACACCTCTTGAAATAAAAAAGCGGCTTGAAGGCAAAGAAAACCTTGAAGAGCTGACCGCAAAATACGAAGATGTACGCTATAAAAATACTTTACAAACCACGGAAAATGGTTTATAATCAATATTTGGATATTCAGCGAATTTTATAGGAGGAACTATGGCAGTGTATTCAAAGGTCAGCAAAGATCTGAACTTTGTTGACAGAGAAAAACAGATACTTTCATTCTGGAAAGAAAACGATATATTTGAAAAGTCCATAAAGGCAAGAGAGGGTGCTCCCGTATTTACATTCTACGACGGTCCCCCCACTGCAAACGGAAAGCCTCATATAGGACATATACTTACAAGAGTTATAAAAGACCTCATACCCCGTTATAAGACTATGAAGGGCTACAAGGTGCTTCGTAAAGCGGGCTGGGACACACACGGTCTCCCCGTTGAGCTTGAGGTGGAAAAGCAGCTCGGCATAAGCGGCAAGCCTCAGATAGAGAACTACGGCGTTGAACCCTTCATCAAAAAATGTAAAGACAGTGTATTCACATACGAGAGCCTTTGGCGTGAAATGAGCGACAGAGTCGGCTTCTGGGCAGATATGAACGACCCCTATGTGACCTACCACAACGACTACATCGAATCCGTCTGGTGGGCATTAAAACAGATATGGGACAAGGGGCTTCTCTATAAAGGACACAAGATAGTGCCTTATTGCCCTCGTTGCGGCACCGCTCTTTCATCACACGAAGTTGCACAAGGGTACAAAAACGTAAAGGAAACTTCCTGTATCGCCCGCTTCAAGGTTGAAGGAGAGGACAACACCTACTTCCTTGCCTGGACGACCACACCCTGGACACTTCCTTCAAACGTGGCTCTTTGTGTAAACAAGAGCGAGAATTACAGCACCGTAAAGGCGGCAGACGGCAGAGTATATATACTTGCAGAAGCTCTCGTTGCCGATGTGCTTAAAGAAGACTACGAAATAATAAAGACCCAAAAAGGTGAAGAGCTCGTCG
>CAMOYW010000187.1 GCA_946630405.1 uncultured Clostridia bacterium
GGGCTCGATCCCCCCCGTGTCGATAAGAGTAAAACGCTTGTCAAGCCACTCGGCATCTGCATATATCCTGTCTCTTGTTACTCCCGGGGTGTTCTCCACTATGGATATCCTCTCCCCCGCTATTCTGTTAAATATCGTGGATTTGCCGACATTGGGTCTGCCGACTATCGCCACTATCGGTTTAGCCATTTATCATCCCTCCGCACTCAACACCTGCTTTAAAAGCTCGGCACCGTTATCGCTCGCCTTTACAAGCTTTACATCAAGCAATTTTTCCACATCCGAAACGGTATAGTCATCAAGCATAAGGTCGGTATCGTTCATAAAGGCATTTTCCGTTATGAACAGATGCGTGCCCAAAGGCTTCCCCTTAAGCTGATTTGTCAGATCCGAACCCGTTATCAATCCGCTTACCGTTATCGTTCTGCCGAAGTAATCATTTTCGATACAGTATGTGTGTATGAGCGTATTTTTAAATTTCTTTTCTATTTTTTTGCAAAGCATACTTATATACTTGTACACAAGCCTGCCGCAAGCGAAAGAAAGCTCCCTCTTTTTATCGTCCGCCTTTGCTTCATCAAGTGCCTCTTCAAGCTCCGTAATAAGCAGGGTGACCATACCGACCCCGTTTTCAAGTTGGGGAAACCCCTCATAAAAATCGTAGTCGGGCAAGGCTCTTTCCGCCATTATATAAAATTCATCGGACAGAAAGCAAAATCTTCTGCCGTATTTTTTAACAAATTCTTTTTGAAACTTTTCGACCCTGTCTATAACGACAGATGCCGTTTCTTTATCAAACAGCTCTATTTGTTCAAGTCCTTCTCTGTAATTCGTCTTACCGAAGGGCACTATACAAAGACTTAAAGAGCTTTCCATATATTTTGACAAGTCCGTTATTGTCCTGTCAAGCTCCGCTCCATCGTTATACCCTCTGCAAAGCACCACCTGAAAGTTCATCTGTATGCCGCTTTGCGAGAGTTGTTCCAAATAGTCAAATATCCTCGTTGCGTTCTTGTTTTTGAGCATTTTGCAGCGAAGTTCGGGATTTGTGGTATGCACCGAAATATTTATGGGCGAAAGATGATAGAATATGATCCTGTCTATATCTTCCTGCCTCATATTTGTTAAGGTGACATAATTGCCGTGCAAAAAAGAAAGCCTTGAATCGTCATCCTTAAAATACAGTTCCTTGCGCATACCTTTCGGAAGCTGATCTATAAAGCAGAAAATACACTTGTTTGAACAGCTTTTCGCCTTGTCCATAAGACCCGATTCAAACACAAAACCGAGATCCTCAAATTCATCCTTTTCTATCTCAAGCGACCATTGCTCGCCGTCGGGCTTTTCTATGCCCACTATGATATTTTCATCCTGTATAAGGTAGCGGTAGTCAAATACATCCTTTACCTCACACCCGTTTATATCAAGCAGTATATCGCCAACCTCTATGCCGAGTTCCTCTGCGATACTGTCCTTTTCGACCCTTATTACGGTGTTTTGCTTTTTCATAACGAGATCAGCCCCGCCATAGAGCCCCTTTCATTGCCCATTATCCTGTGCGAGAAAAACTCCTCCGGGTGACACATGGTGCAAAGGCGTGAATTGTCGATGCTTGTTACGCCGTTTTCTCTCAACTGCCTTTCGATCACTCCATGAAGGTCTATATAACGCTTTTCCCCGTTTTCCGCATCGGGCACAATATACTCAAGCGCAAACGGCATAACTTTTATAAACTCGTCCGAAACTTCTTCGCCCACCTGGAAACATTCCTTTCCGATCGCAGGCGAAATCGCGCAGTGTATATTTCTGCTTTCACAGCCAAATTCTTTTTTCATTTTATTAAGGACTTTGGGCACGATCTGTTTAACGGTACTTCTCCATCCGCTGTGGCATATCGCCACGGCATTTTGAACGGGATCGTGCATAAACACAAGCACGCAATCCGCCGAGAACCCCGTAAGCACGATGTCCTTTTCATTTGTTATTATGGCATCATAACCCTCGGGCACCGTTCTTTCTCTCAAAAGCCCCTTGCCTCTGTCATCTTTATGTGCAACTACGATATTGTCCTCGTGCACTTGCTTTGTCCAAAAAGTATTTTCCTTTTCAACGCCTATGGCAGAGCAAATTATATCGTAATTTTTAAGCACATTTTCTCTCTTGTCTTCACGAAAGCCGAGATTCAAAGAAGCATGCACTCCCTCGGAAACTCCTCCGAGCCTTGTGGAAAAGCAATGCCTTACGGAAATATTTTCAAATATATAGTATTCAAGTTTGTCTTTTTTTATCTTTTTCATTGGAATTTGAAATTCATTCAAACGCATTTTTAATATGCGTTACCTTAGTACCCAATATATCCACCACATCGAATCTCATGGGAGTATCGTATATACCCTTTTCGGCGATGTAGCAAAGTGCGGTGTTTCTGATCTGCCTTTGCTTATGCAGATCCACGGCTTCTCTCGGAAGCCCCGCACCGGTGTTTTTCCTGTACTTGACTTCCACAAAAACGAGATACTCCTTATCCTTTGCGATAATATCTATCTCGCCGCTCCTTCTTGAATAATTCGCCTCAACTATCTTAAATCCTTTGGCAATCAGGTAAAGCCTTGCCAAAAGCTCACCTCTTTTTCCCTTTTGGTAGTTATTCATACAAAATTCCCGATAAAGGTACGCCTGTGGATCTCGCAGGCACCGTGCTTTTTAAGTGCCGCTATATGTTCCGCCGTCCCGTAGCCCATATTTTTATCAAAACCGTATTCGGGATATTTTTTTGCAAGTTCTTGCATAAGGCGGTCTCTTGTCACCTTTGCGACAATACTCGCACAAGCTATCGAATGGCTTTGGGCATCTCCGTGTATTATGGCGGTTTGCCATATATCGACCCCGGGTATCGTCACCGCATCGGCAAGTATATGTTCGGGCTTTACATCAAGCTTTTCTATCGCTGTTTTCATTGCCGAAAGGGTCGCCTGCAATATGTTTATCTCATCTATCTCTTTTTCGGAGGCAGATCCTATACCGACAGCCACAGCCTTTTCGAGAATGATACCGTAAAGCTCCTCACGCTTTTTTGCGGAAAGTTTCTTGCTGTCGTTTACTCCCTCTATGGTAAGCCCCTTCGGCATTATAACCGCACAAGCCACCACGGGACCCGCAAGCGGACCTCTGCCCACTTCATCTACACCTGCTATAAACTCTTGACCTCTTTTGTAAAGCTCTTCTTCATATGTGAGCATAGCAGAAAGCCTTGCCCGTTCCTTTATGTATTTTTCGTGCTTTTTCAAAGCCTTTTCGGCAAGTGCTTTAACCGAGCTTCTTTCATCTTCGGATATACTCTTTGCAAACTCTTCAAGCTTCTCCGAAGGGCACTGTTCAAGCCTTCGTTTGATCTCCGAAACCTTTTCCAAACAAAACACCTCCCGTCAAAAGCGCATAGATTGCACAGTACAATTTTACAAAATATATGCCGAAATGTCAACAGTTGAATAAGGGGCAACTTCGTTATGTTTATATCAAACTTTGGCTATGTTTTAACAACAAACCTATTGACAAAAAAGGTATATTATTGTACAATAAAATGACGCGAAGCGGTATGTAATTTGTTGAAAATTACAGATTTTTATAAGACTGTTTTTATAAGGAAACGCTGATTAATTCACTTGAAGCAGATTTGAGATAATGTTATCGCAGA
>CAMOYW010000188.1 GCA_946630405.1 uncultured Clostridia bacterium
CGACATAAAGCACATACGGCCTTTGAACGATAAGTACGGTAAAATTACACTCACAAAGGCTCCATAAACCGAAACTAATGCCAAACAAGCCAAGCCACATTAAGGAACTTGCTTTTATTTCCGACGGTAAAAGCGCAATATACATTATTATCAGGAAAGTACCTATAAAAATTTGCAGTATTGCCAACACAAACGGCACAGACATCTTAAAAAACAGATAGCGCATAAGATCACTTCCCTCGCCGTAAAGAGGCGGTGACAGGCTTAAGTTATCTCTGTCATATGGGAATTCATAAACGAATTCTATGTGAGTCACCTTTTTGGCTGTCGGGATATTGATAAGACATACCTGTGTGGGCGGATCTTTCATTATATCCGGGTAAGTGTCCTTTTTGCCGTAACTGTATATTTCCGCATTGTCCGCCGTTACCTGCAAAGGAGCATAAACGGTTTTGACATACATCATATCATTCGACGATATGACAAAATCGTTGTAAAGATGTATCTTTGTACCTTTTTCCACATTTTTAAGCGTATACGGAAGAGATATCTTTTCTCCCTTTATATCCGTTCCTTCCACATCCATATACATTTCCGAAACAGAGGATATGTTGCGAATATAATGCGGTGCGATATTTTTTGATAAAAGTACGCCAAATAAAACAAAAAATACTACAAAAAATACTTTTGACAGATGTTTTTGCATATATCTCACCTGTTTCTCATCACAGAAAATACATATTCGTTGAAACTATCGCATATCTGCGGAAATTCACGCTGTTTTATAGGCACCTTTTCGCCGTTTTTCATCTCAAAAACATATATACTTCGGTCAATATTTTCAACGTGGTCAAAATTTACGATATAAGATTTGTGGCAGCGGAAAAAATTTGTGCCGCAAAGTTCTGCACTTAAATTATCAAGCGTAGCCGTTTTATGAAGCAGTTCACCGTTTAAAAGATGTATGTACACCGTATGATTATTTTGTTCCGCAAAAACTATATCCTCGTTGTCTATAAGTCCCGAATTTTTACCAAGCAAAATACAACGGCGTTTTGTTGTCACGCGTCTTGACCTTGCTCTTTCAAGCACTTCAATTACATCATCCGTCCTTACGGGCTTTTCAAGATACCTTTCCACATTAAGGCGATAGCCGTCTAATGCATGGTCTACGCTTGTGGTGCAAAATGAAATATAAACATCCTTATCTTTTTGGCGTATAAACTCGACTGCTTCAACTCCTGTTATTTCGGGCATATAGATGTCCATAAAGATCAGATCGTATTTTTTGGCTTCAAAAGTCCTTATAAACTCCAAAGCATTTTTGAAAACAAATAAATTTATTTCAAAATCGGTAAGTTCAAGTATCTTTTCAAGCCTTTTAAGCTCTATATCCTCATCTTCACATATAGCAACATTCAACCTCAAAGATGAATGCGGACAATTGCGAAGCGATCGGCTTTCGGCTTTGCCAAAAGTTGTGACATTCAGCAAAGGCATAATCTTTATCCCCCTCACACATTTATTCAAAAACACGTTTCCCCTGTGCCTGTTCAAGAAAAGCAGCATAATCGGCAGCAAACTGTGCCGGCTGCAAACCCACCGTCATTTCATTATTGCCGTCGTGCTTTGCTACTGCGGCAACCAATGCGTTATCGTCGGTGATGCCATCTTCCATACCCCGAACAAAGCATTGAAAGTATCTGCATTTCTCTCCGGGTAAGAATAATATCTGTTCTTTCAATATATTTAATAATCATATTAGCATATTTAAAAAACATTGTAAAGTACCCCTAAGGGTAGTTTAGGTGTTTTTTTGCTTGAAAAGTTCCGTTATCGTTTGTCAACTGTCAATTTCGCACTTTCATATTGCGAAATTGACGGTTTACATAAAAAATAAGGTGTGCTATTGTAAAAAAGAAGGTAAACATCATTATTAACAACAAAAAACAAGAAAGAAGGCAAATATAATGAAGAAATTTTTAGCATTAAGTTTAAGTGCACTCATGCTTTGCGGAGCTTTGACAGCTTGCGGCGGCAATACCGGAACAGAAACACCGTCACCTGCCGAAACATCAGCTCCCGCAACCGAAGCAACCACAGCCGACACCGCTGCTTCTGCCGATAAAGCTGAAAGCACGGGCACACCCAAGGCATCAGGAGAAGGATTTACATTCGCCGACCTCCAGAATAATTATGCTTTGCTTTCAGACCTTTATGATAAAGTTGAGACTGCTTATATGGATAAATCCATTGCACAGTCCGATGAGGTAGAAGCCAACCTTACAGAAGCCAAGGATCTTATCGACCAAATGGGCGAACTTAAAGAGACGGATTTTGCCAATGAAAAGGATCTTCTCGAGATGAACGATGCTATCTACGAAATATGTGAAGCACTCGGAGCTATCGTTGACAAAATGGAAGAAGCCCCTGTTGAAGAGGCTCCCGTTGAAGAAGTTCCCTCCGAAGAAAGCGAAAGCATCACATTTGAGGATCTTCAGAATGCGTATGTTAAACTTGTAGATGATTACAACGCTATCAAGGATGCTGCCGACTCGGGTGCGGTTACACTTGACGAAGAGCAGACAGACGCTATGAATAAAGCTGCCGACCTTATCAACGAACTTGGCGAACTTAACGAAAATGATTTTACGTCACAGGAAGATATCGACACTATCGGTGCATCTATCGTTTCTATAGATGAAGGTCTTTCCGTTATCGCAGCAAGCCTTTCATAATTCAAGTCTGCAATACCTGAAATACAGAAGGATTCACCATAGAAAGCCGTTTGTCCTTTGGACGAACGGCTTTCCTCTATTCCTAAAAAAAGCACCGTTCACATGAACGGGGCTTTTTCAAATCAATTTTTTCAATAAGCTACAGTTTCTGTAGTATAGATATTATTATATATATCTGTCAGTTTGTAATAGAAGAGAGTATCGTTTTCTCCTATATCCTCATAGCTTACATTTAATTCTCCATTATACGTTATTGACTCTCCGAATGAATAAACACCCACAAATTCACTGTTGTAATCATAATAGTCGCATGAGAAATCCAATACATCACCGTCGTTGAATTGTTTAATGCCTTTTTGAGGTGCTGCAAGTGTGTTTTCTGCATGTGCCCTGCGATAGCCCGTAACATAACCTTCGGGATGTTCCGAATCCCAATAGATCATTATCTCTATTTCTTCACTGTCATTGAGTGTTGCGGGAACATAGCCGTAGTTTACATATTTATCGCCCTCCTCCAGATAATATTCCGTGTAAAACGGGACGGTCTGTCCGTTCAGGGCTACCCATGTATTATCAAAATCAACTATCAGATCCCCGTCATCATCAAAACTGTACATACTGTCCTGTCCGAGGTCTATATAGCCATCGCCGTCATCTATAAGCACTTGCAAGCCTATGTCTGTTATGTTCTCCCAATCTTTCTCACTCATAGAAAGAGCATAATGTCCGTCCTTTTCAAAAATTTCCAATTCCTCATATTCGCTAAGTTCAAACTCGTCATCAAAATATTCCGCACTCTCATTTTCGTGGTACCATGAAGCATTATGCAGGTTTTCGAGGAATTCTGCCGCCGCAGTCGAAGAATAATTCTCGTTCTGACTGTTGTTTGCAGCCACCTGTCCGCCTGTCATTATGGTAAGAAACTTATCAA
>CAMOYW010000189.1 GCA_946630405.1 uncultured Clostridia bacterium
TTGAAAAGAAATATTAACTTATTTCCGTTTCGGTTTGCAAGTATTTTCTAAAGTCACAAAAAACAGCTCGGTCACAAAATAAATGTAACCGTAAAAACTCTTATATATTAGCGGTCTTAGCACCGATTTTAACTTAAATCACAAAGTCACAGCCTTTTTTATGTTTTAAAGCAA
Source organism: uncultured Clostridia bacterium (assembly GCA_946630405.1). Taxonomy (GTDB): domain Bacteria; phylum Bacillota; class Clostridia; order Lachnospirales; family CAG-274; genus UBA3680. Next base: position 175 of record CAMOYW010000189.1, read on the forward strand.
AAATAAAAAGATAGTTAAAATCATAGTTATATATTCATAAAAAAGCCCAAAAAATTTTTGTGACTTTAAAACCGAAAGGAAATATTGTCCTCTAACCTTTGTAAATACGGTGTTTCAGAGTCACAAACAGTTTGTGACTCAAAAATTGATATTTGTGACCCCACTCTCATTTTCCAACATCTTATACATATCATCAAAAACCTTTGACATAATCAAATTTATAGTTTAAAATAGTATCGGAGGGGTAGTATGTCAAAAATAAAGGATTTATTGATAAGATTTAAATACAACAATTTAAAGCATATACTTTTGCTCAGAAATTTCATTATACTTAACGCAAAGTTCATTGCCATAGTGGGCGTGCTGACGATAATATTTATAGTAATGATACTTACGGGCGGCTTTAAGACGGAAAAACAGCGTAAAACGGATGAGGTAAAGAGCTATCTTGAAGAATACCTTAAAGAACAGCCCACCGCAGCTTTTGATGAGGAAGGAAATTTGATTAAAAAATGAAAACGGCATTTTTGGGACCGATCGGTACATTTTCAAGCGAGGCGGCAAATATATTAAGCCCGAACAGCGAAAAGATACCCTACGATTCCTTTAGGGATATACTCTCCGCCTGTGAATCGGGAGAAACAAACGAGGCTGTCATCCCAATTGAAAACTCCATAGAGGGAGTCGTGAACGCCTCCATAGACGAGCTTGTATTTGAAAAGAACCTTTATATACAGCAGTCCGTAATGCTCCCCATAGAGCAAAATCTCATCGCAATAAAAGGCACCGAATTAAAGGATATAAAGAGAGTTATATCTCACTCACACGCACTTCCCCAGTGCAAGAATTTCCTTTCAAAAATGCTTCCGAATGCGGCACTTCACACCGTAAGTTCCACCGGAGAAGGTGTGCGACTTGCATCACAGGAAGGATTCGGCACAGCCGCCATAGGCAACAAAGAGGCGGCAAAGATATACGGCTTGGAGGTCATTGCTCCCGCCATACAGGACAACAAGCAAAACTTCACGCAGTTTGTAAAGGTAAGTAAAACACCTACCGTAAGCTACGAGGGGTGTACACACGCCACCATAGCATTTTCCACGCCCCACAGACCCGGTGCTCTGTTTGACGTGCTTGAAATATTCGCCGTGTACAATATAAATCTTTCGGAAATATTTTCAAGACCTATGAAGAACAAGCCCCATGAATACGTGTTTGTGGTGGACATAATGATACAAGACAACAAGGACGACATTTCGGCAGCCGTAGAACTTATGAAACGAAAGAGCAGCTTCATTAAGACCCTCGGCATATATTCGGTGATAAAGATATGAAAACGATAGTATTTGCAACCAAAAACAAAGGAAAACTCAAAGAGATACAGGCTGTGCTTGCAGATAAGTTTAATGTGATATCCATGCAGGATGCGGGCATAGACACTGAAATAGAAGAAAACGGCAAGACTTTTGAGGAAAACTCCTTAATAAAGGCAAGAGCCGTATATGAAATATGTAAAAAGCCCGTTCTTGCCGACGATTCGGGTCTTGAAATAGACTACCTTGACAAAAAGCCGGGAGTACATTCCGCAAGATATATGGGTGAGGATACGAGCTACGACATCAAAAACAGCCATATCTTAGATCTTTTGAAGGACGTTCCAGACGAAAAAAGAAGCGCGCGCTTCGTGTGCGTCATCTCCTATACGGACGGGGAAAGAGAACTTAGCGTAAGGGAAACGGTCGAAGGCATAATAGGGCACGAGATAAAAGGCGAAAACGGCTTCGGCTACGACCCCATATTCTACCTCCCCGAATTTAAAAAGACATCGGCTGAGCTTTCACTTGAGGAAAAGAACAAGATAAGCCACCGAGGCAAAGCACTCGCCAGAATAAAGGAAATGATATGAAACTGCTTGTAACGAGTGACACACACGGCAGGCTCGGGCGTGTATTTACTTTACTTGAAACGCTTGCACCCTCGCTAAACGGTATAATACACCTCGGCGATATGGTCGGAGATGCCGAAGAAATATCAAGGAGCTATCCTTCTCTACCCGTATACAGGGTAAGAGGCAACTGCGACGGCTATATGGCTACTCCCGACGAAGCCCTTTTGGAGCTTGACGGAGCAAAGATATTCATAACTCACGGGCATAGATACAATGTAGACCGTACAAGAGACGTACTTGCATACAAAGCTCTTGAACAGGGTGCGCAGCTTGCTCTTTACGGGCACACCCATGTACCCAGGATAGAAGAGCTTGGAAAAATAACCGTGGCAAACCCCGGCTCTCCCACACTTCCCAGAGGAGGAAGCGGCTACAGCTGCGATGTGCTTGACATCGATAACGGAAAAATTTTTATAAGACCTGTAAAGCTGTGATATCATCCACAGCTTTTTAATTTGTATAAATAAATCCCCATAAAATAAAAATCAATAAAAAAACATTCATTCCTTCTAATCAAATTCATATATTTTGGTACTTGTAAATTAATCTAAAGCAATGTATAATCATATTCGTGATCAATATTAATAATACATCACGGAGGATCAATATGGATTATTTATCAATAATCGTCGCTTTTGCAGGAGGTCTTGGACTGTTTATCTACGGTGTGCATGTAATGGCATCGGGTCTTCAAAAGGCTGCCGGAAATTCTTTAAAGCACATACTTGAAGTTCTGACCAAAAATCGCTTCATGGCGGTGCTTATCGGTGCGGGTGTTACCGCGATCATTCAATCAAGCTCGGCTACCACGGTTATGATAGTCGGCTTCGTAAATGCAGGTCTTATGACACTTAATCAGGCAGTCGGCGTTATAATGGGTGCAAATGTAGGTACGACCCTTACCGGCTGGTTCGTTTCATCAGTTCAGTGGGCAGGAGTATTCAATCCCAAAAACATTGCTCCCATCGCCCTTCTTGTAGGTTCATTTATCGTACTTCTTTCCAAAAAGAAAAATCTCGGGCAGATAGGTCAGATAATCGTAGGCTTTGGTATGCTCTTTGTAGGTATATCCATGATGACAAGCGGTGTTGAGCCGTTAAAGGATCTTCAAAGCTTTAAAGACCTGTTTGTGGAATTCGGCAAAAATCCCTTCCTCGCCCTTCTTGTGGGTGCTGCTGTAACGGCTATCGTACAGGGCTCAGCTGCTTCCGTAGGTATACTTCAATCTCTTGCTTACGCGGGGCTCGTATCTTGGGACGCAGCCGTATACATCATAATGGGACAAAACATCGGTACATGTATTACTGCTTTGTTATCGAGCATCGGCACATCACGCTCGGCAAAAGCGGCATCTTACATTCATCTTTTGTTTAATGTGATAGGTTCGGTCATTTTTACGATTGTGGCTGTTTTGTACTTCAAATTCGTAAATCCTACCCTCGGAAATTCAAACATAGATATGGTGGGTATATCCGTTGTGCATACCGGTTTTAATTTATTAAACACCATACTTATGTTCCCCTTTGCCAACGGACTTGTAT
>CAMOYW010000190.1 GCA_946630405.1 uncultured Clostridia bacterium
AGCCGCTGTGTAAACGAAGAGCTTTTCGGAAAAACCGTCGACCTTATCAACAACTTTAAAGAGTACTTCATAAGCCACGGTGAACCCGTTGGAGAAAACCCCTCCCCCGGCAACAAAAAGGGCGGTATCACAACTCTTGAAGATAAATCTCTCGGTTGTACGCAAAAGGGAGGCACCTCAAATGTTAAGGGTGTCCTTCTCTACGGCGAAAAGGTAGAAAACGAAGGTCTCAATCTCCTTCAAGGCCCCGGTAATGATATAGTTGCGATAAGCGGCATGGTGGCATCGGGCTGTCATGTGATACTCTTTACAACGGGCAGAGGAACTCCCGTAGGTTCTCCCGTTCCCACGGTGAAGATAGCTACAAACACACCTCTTGCAGAGCACAAGTCCAACTGGATAGATTGGAACGCGGGCAGACTTGTAGAGGACAGAGAAATGGACGAGTACGCCGAAGAATTCTTTAAGTATATACTTGATGTCGCTTCCGAAAAGAAGAAGACCAAGAACGAGATCAACGGCTACAGAGAAATAGCAATATTTAAAAACGGTGTTACACTTTAACACTATAGGAGGAAACTTAAAATGGGCTTTATAGACAATGACTTTATGCTCTATAACGAAACAGCTAAAAAACTTTTTCACGAATACGCAAAGGACGAACCTATATATGACTTTCACTGTCATTTAAGTCCCAAGGAAATATACGAAAACAAAAACTTTGAAGATATTTCCGATGTATGGCTTGGCGGTGACCACTATAAGTGGAGAGCTATGCGTTCACTCGGTGTTCCCGAAGAGGAAATAACAGGCAAGGATGCTGACAAACTCAACAAATTCGTAAAGTGGGCTGAGACCATACAGTACGCTATCGGCAACCCCCTTTATCACTGGACACATCTTGAACTTCAGCGTTACTTCGGCATATATGAGCCCCTTACAAAGGATAACGCCGTAGAAATACACGATAAGATCAACGCTATGCTCTCAAAGCCCGAATTCAAGGTCCGTGAGCTTATCAAGCGTTCCAATGTAGCCGCTATCAATACTACCGACGATCCTGCGGATTCTCTTGAATACCACAAGCTTATAGCACAGGATGAGAAGGATTTCAAGGTATATCCCGCATGGAGACCCGATAAGGCGCTCAACATTGACGCACCTACATACGCAGATTACATTAAGCAGCTCGGCGACACCGAAAACACCGAAATAAAGTGCTTTGCAGACCTTAAGGAAGTTCTCTTAAAGAGAATGGATCTTTTCGATTCACTCGGATGTCGTGCATCGGATCACGCTTTCACATACGTACCTTGCAGAAAGGGAACGGAAGTTGAGATAGATACAGCCATTAAGGCAGCTCTTACAGGCGACGAACTTACCGTTGAGCAGATCGAGATATACAAAACCGCTCTTATGCTCTTCCTTGGCACAGAATACACCAAGAGAGGCTGGGCAATGGAGCTTCACATCAACATCAAGAGAGACAACAACACAAAGATGTTTGAGAAGATGGGTCCCGATACGGGCTTTGACTGTATTGCGGATTGGTCAAGCTGTGAAGGTCTTACAAATCTTCTCGACCTTCTTGAATACAACGACGCTCTTCCCAAGACTATACTCTTTGCAGGTAACCCTGCAGACAATCAGGTATTCGGTACTATCCTCGGCTGTTTCCAGGGCAGCGAGGCAGCTTCAAAAATACAGTTCGGTACCGCTTGGTGGTTCAACGACAACAGAGACGGTATGGAAGCTCAGATCAAGGCACTCGGTAACCTCGGTGTACTCGGAAAGTTCATAGGTATGCTTACCGACTCCAGAAGCTTCCTCTCCTACCCTCGCCACGAGTATTTCAGAAGAATACTTTGCAATATCTTAGGCGAATGGGTCGAAAAGGGTGAATATGCGGATGATATCGAGTTTGTAGGTAAACTCGTTAAAGACATCTGCTACGGCAACGCTGCCGCTTACTTTAATCTTTAATATTTAGATGTATTTGAGGGTGTGAAACACATTTTCACACCCCTTTTAAGAGGGAAAAATGAAAAAATTTATTACTTTTGTCCTTTGTACCGCAATACTCGGTGCTTCTGTGGCTGCGTATGCACGAGAGGCAGGCGATGCAAACAACAACGGCTCGGTAACAAGCTCGGACAGTGCATTCGTGGTACAAAAGGTTCTCGATTCCTCATTTGAGGTCGACAAGGATTATAACCAATACAGTGATGTAAACAACGACGGCAAGGTAGATTCCGATGATGCGGCTTTGATATTTTCTCATGTACTTCAAGCGGAAGTAGAGCTTCAAACGGGCGAGACCGTTACCGAGATCACAACGGAAGCAACAACTCAATCTCCCGTTGAACCCGTGACGAAACTTCCCGAAGGATTCAACGAAGTTCCCGCTTCATTTGACAACACATGGACGGTATCCAACTACAGCGACCTTGTTGCAGCCATTTCTCAGGCTGAAAGTGCAAGCGGACAAAGCGCGATCTATATTACGGATGATATTTACCCTTCGGCACAGATAAAACTTGCAAAATCCAAAGCAAACGTAAGCTTTATCGGTGTAACAAGAGCCGATGGTACATCTCCCAAACTTGACTTCAAGACCTTCAGAGATACACATTCAAGCACGGGTCAAAGCGGTACGGGACTTATGGTATCGGGCAGCTACTACAACTTCAAAAACCTTATCGTAACGAATACTCCCGACTGCGGTATCCGTATAAAGGGTAACTCTGCAGGTAACTGCATACTCCAGGATTGTGTATTTAAGTACAACAACAACTCCGGTGTATCTGTTACGGCAGGTGGCGCAAACAATACATTTATAGGTGTGGATTGCTACAGAAACTGTGACCTTGTACAAAAGCTCGGCGGCGATGCGGACGGATTCTCCGTTAAGCTTCAAGCAGGCGACGGCAACAAATTCTTTGCTTGTCGCGCTTGGGAAAACGGTGACGACGGCTGGGACAGCTACGGTCATTCGGGCGACCTTACCTATATTGAGTGCTTATGCTGGCATAACGGCGACTACGAGATATTCAGCGGAAAGTACGATTACAACAACAATCTTCCGCTTGATAAAGACCTTATATACATACAGGCATGTATGGCGGCAGATCCCGAATTTGAAGCCAAGTACAACGCTCATACACTTACCACATGGCCCAATGTTAAGCTTTCCAAATTCGGAAAGAGCATTACGGGAAGTCAGATAAATCTTTCAAATTGGGACGGTAATCCCAACGGATTTAAGTTTGCAAGTGCAGGAATCGGTGCCGAGCAGTACAGACTTGTAGAAAACTGTATCGCATTCGGAAACGGACAAAAAGGTTTCGACCAAAACAACGGAGGCTGCACGATCGATATCTATAACACCATAGCTTATGATAACGGCTACGGCGGCAAGAACGGACAAATAAGCGAAACCAACAACGTAAACTATCAGATGGACAGGATGACCGTTAAGAACAGCAAAAACAACTTCACATTTAACGGTGCAAATCCCGATACACTTCCTTCCGGATTTACGACCACAGAGCCCACTGCCGAGCAGCAGACTCAAATAAGACAAGCGGTAGACAACGTATTCAACGATATCAAGGCAAAATGTGCCGAAGATAAAATACCCGGAATCGTTTACTTTACC
>CAMOYW010000191.1 GCA_946630405.1 uncultured Clostridia bacterium
TGTATACGGTCTTGGTTATAGTCTGCCCTTCATTATCGGGGTCGGGGATCTCTTCATCGTAGGAAGTAAACCACCAACGCTCCTTATCGTGGTAGCCGTAATCTATCCAAATATCACTGTCTTCTTCAACAGTACGGGTGTTTACAAATCTTATCTGGAAAGGATAGTACTTATCATCCTTTTTGTAGCCAGTCTGTGGAGATACTTCCTTAAAGGCATAGTTACCGGGCGGAAGCTCCCTGACTACCATTACACCGTTTTGATATGATGTAATAACATCATCCGAATCTTCTTCGGTATAATCATAATCATTGCAGGGTGCATATCCGTCGGTCTGCCTTACATTCACTTTAGTATAGGATGCCTCGATAGCCGCCTGCTTTTCTTCTTCACTGAGGTTGGAGATATCCTCGGTAAGGTCTGCTTTGTAAAGCTCAAACTTTACGCCCTCCAAAGGCAAGTCCGTAGATGCATCGGTCTTTTTAAAGAGTATGTTGCCCTTAACATTTGCTTTATCACGAATGCTGATAATGGTATTACCCTCTGTCATTCTCGCAACTCTGTCGGCATCATAATCAGACGAAGTGGAGTTCACCTTTTTAAGGTCACAATCAAGCACACGAACAGACTCATCTCCCACCATTGTGTGCTCAATAATTCCCGCATTTTCGGATGCACTTTCATATGTACCCCATATTGCCGCTTCGCCCTTATCGTTAAAGTTGACAAGATAGATATAAGGGTCTTTATCATAATTCTCCGGTGCCGCAGACTCCATAATGAGGTACGTTCCCGCAGGTATGGGCAATTCAAGCTCACCCATAGAGTTTACGGGTGCACTGTAAAGCGACTTTGTGACGTATTGGGCACCGTCATCCTCTTTGTAAGTGGCACATAGAAGATTTGTCTTATTAATAGTCTCGGGTGCATGTGTACTTGTGATATTGTCGGGATATACATATACGCTGAACTTTGCACCATGTACTACACCGTTTTCATCGGTGTATGAGGAAAGCACCATTGAATTATCATCATAGTCCACTTTCCTTATTTTGACCGTGTTCATCAAAAGTACTCTGACAATATCGGACACCTGAAGGCTTGCTCCGCCTTTTGAAAGCGAACTGTCCATATCTTCCACAAAGAACCTGTTTACGGCTCTTGTGTTGATATTTGAAGTCGTTCCGACAGGTGCTTCCATATACATATTCATATATATGGTGGTTGGTGCCGATATTACGGAATTTGTACCGGGTATAAGCAATACCGCTACCGACATGGGTACATCATTACCTTGAACGGTAGCTTTGCCGTCACTGTCAATGTTACCCTTCTTCCAGCCCGCTTCCGCAAGTTTAGCATCATCGGCATAATTTGCCTGTAAAAATCTCAATTCATCCGAAAATGCTACATTGGGAGTAGTTGTTTCGGTAGGCACGGTGTATGAGCTGCCCCCGTGTGCTAAACTTGTAGTCCTGTAAAAGAAGAACGGTGTAAGTCCATAATTTGCGATATTTGAATCTGCCGAACCCAAACCGAGATATTCAAAACTTCCGTTCCACTGAGAGCTGTTACTTGAAGACCCCCCTGCACTGTATTTTTCTATTTCATCGTATACGATAATGGGAGCAAGAGACGATGTCACATTACCCTCATGTGCTTTAAATACTTCAAGCTTGTAGCTGTACTGTGAACTTTCGGGCGTGCTTTCACCATCACCAAGCTCTTTGGGCTTTGCCATTACACTTGATGATGTGACATAGCGATCGTTGGAATAGTATGTTTTAACAAGCTTTCTGTTGCTCAGTGAATAGTTCTGGTCTATAAACTTAAGGTTTGCGGGAGCCGTAGACTTTGCAATAGTCTGCTCGGTTATACTGTTTTTATCAAGGTCGCTCGAATCCGTAGACTTTGCACCTCTGCCGACCACTATATCCTGACCGAGGTCGGAAAGTACGGTATAGGAATCTACAACGACTTTTGAATTATTATTCGCATTTTTCTCTGTGTGTACCAAGCCATAGGTAAAGCTTGCCGAGGTAAGATCTGCCTCATAAAGTGGCGTATTCTGCAAGTCAAATCTAAAGGAGACCGAAAGCATACGAGTAGACGGATCGTAAGAGACCTTTGTATTGTAAGGGTTCAAGAAATCCGCCGTCAGCGTTATCTTCGCAAGGTCGGGATCTATTGCAGAATAGTAATCCGTCGCCGAGAAGGTAATGTACTTAAGCAGTCTCGATGCTGCTTCCTCATCAAACACCAGATTTTTATACGCCTGCTCTCCTTGCGCCTTTTGTTCTGCCGTTAAGCCCGCTTCGGGAAGAGCAAGTATCGTTTCCAAATTCTCATCATCAAGCACAAGGCGTGTATTCTCGGGCAACTGAACATGAAGAGAGAACTTGTTTAACTGCCCCGGGTTATCGGATATGATAGTTCCCTTGGTCGTTGCCTTATTGAACCATACGTCGTCCGTAATAATGGAATCAACGCCCGGCTTAACATAGGTATTGTAAGCGTAATTTGTCTCTGATGTGATCGTGGCAACAGCCGTGCGGAGATACGCATTGGCATACACACGGTTAAGATACGCGAAACCATCCGAAGGCTGGGTTATAAATTTACCGTCTTCGGAAGAAAGCAAGCTGTCGATTTCCGTAAACCCGTAGCAATTATCAAGCTCGGGTCTTGTCTGCTGCGCCTCCAAGTCGGTATCTTTATTATCACCTGCAACTTGCTTACTGTCGTAAACAAGCTGTGAAAAGGCATAGTTCACCACTCTTGCTTCGCTTTCGCCAAATGTAGGGTCACTGCCCATGAACCATTGATAATCCGTACTGCTCGGATCCATCGTCATGGTGGCATTTACTCTGAAAGTCTTGTTGGTAAGCACCACATCAAGGTCTTTAATAACTATATAAAATGCGTTCGCATTTACATTGACCGTTATATCGGAATTCGGGTCTGTGGTACCCGTAACGGAGGGCGTGCCGTCCCATGTGACTGTGTTGCCTGTACTTCTTGTGCCCGTATAAAGCTCGTAGGTAAAGCCCTTTTTCTCATCTCCGTCATAAGTATATATTCCCCTCGGAATCGTTACCGTGGAAATATGATAATCCGAAGAATTCAGCAAATAATATCTCGGAGTATGACTTACGGGATCTTCATAGCGAACCGACAAAGCATCGTCACCTACATAGAGGTCATACTTATCGTTAAGCTTAACATCGGGATCAACATTAAAATAAGGGTCTACCGCAAACAAATTCAGGTTCATAAGGTTATTGGGAGCTGAATTCGTTTGAGCATTATTATTGTTTTCAACAACGGTATTACTCTTTTTAACGGTCGGCGTTATGTTAAATGATATATTCTGCCCCTGGAACAAAAGACCCGTAAGGAGCATTCTGTTCTTGTCGGTCGGCTGACCGTGAGTATTCGTTTCATAGCCGCTGCTTTTGCTGAGACTTATATCACCGGGCTTAATATCTCTTTCGATACTCGGAGCTATGTTATTGGGGTCGGGAGTATCGGAAGGAGTAGTATCCCGTGCTATGGACACATGCTCAACTTTTACCATAGGATGGCGTGCTGTACTTTCATCGTTATAAAAGGGAATAAAAATAGTTGCCACATCCAACTGTTTT
>CAMOYW010000192.1 GCA_946630405.1 uncultured Clostridia bacterium
TAAAACCGATAACGGCGATCTCATATCCGATCCCGCAATCGGTGATATGACAACGGCAAATGGATTTAACGGCTTTGCGGCTATGGCATATACGGTCGATATGGATCTGAACGCAAATACTCACGAGGATAAAGAACTTTATGTCAAGTACTACAAGTTCGACGATCACAGCTCTTATGTTGCACTCAGAGTAGCGGGCGATGTGACCGATGGAGGTGTTACATCTCAGGTAAGCGTTGCACAGCCTAAACTTATACGTAATGACGGCAGCACATGGCTTTTCTGGCATGAAGAAGGTAATACTCTTAAGTATCTTAATGTATCCGATATGTTGAATAAGAAAGTTCTTGTAAGTAAAGACGCAGATCCCGAGGATGCAAGCAGCTGGACTTATGCTCTGCAACCCGACGGAACATTCGCAACCGACCCCGAAACGGGTGAAGTTTACAAGCCCGAATCGAGGATGGTCGACTTTGCTTCGGAATTTAACGACGGTAATATTACATTCTCCGAATATCGAGTCTTGAGCAATGAGGACGATAACCTCTATGTAATATGGGTAAATACCGTTAAATATCCGAGAGATGTTGACGGTGTCGTAACAATGGATTATGCAAAGGAAATCTATGCCTCTGCAATGATCAAAGAGGATAAGGACAATACATTTATAGACGGTGACGGAAAAACTAATTCCGTTATCAGCCCGTCTGCCAAGTGGTCCCGTCCTTATCGTCTTACAAAAGACTATAAGAATAACGACGGCATAGCTGTAGCACTTGATGATAAAGGCGGTCTTGTGATCGTTCATAACGAGTACGAGGACATTGTATGCACAAGCGCCGATGAAGTCAAAAAACTTGTCAACGAAGGAAAAGCGGGTATTGCAAAGTCCGAATCGGGCGAGTACTATATTATGGATACCATGACCTATCCTTCGGCAATGAAAATGAAGCTTACACGCTTTGATGAAGTCGGTTCTCTTGAAGCTACCGGTTTTGAATTTTCGCATTCGGCTCCTGTTGCCGGCGAAAAAATAGCCGTTGCCGCTTATATCGAAAACACCGGTACATCCAGTGCATACGGTATCGATGCCAAGTTCTACGAATACAAGGACGGTAAAAGGGGCAAGCTGCTCTACTCCTGTCAAAGTGATGAAAAGTTCCCGGTAAACACATCAAGTGAGATAGATTTCCTTTGGGATGTTCCCGAAGGCGGAATAGAGGGCTATCAAATACAAGCTGATGTGAGAGAAAAAGACAAGAGCGGAAAGTATTATGACAGTATTATATCTTACTCCGATAAATTTACCGCGAGATCGGGATATCTTGTCAGCATAGATAAGTGTGTACAAAACGGTGATGATTTCGACATAGTATATTCCGTTACCAATTCGGGTAATGCAGACTATGAAGAAGGTACAAAAGCAGAACTTTCCCTTGTAGGCTTATATGGCGATATTGAGGAAAAATACGGCATGGAAGACGGTCTTCTTATAAGTGAAGATGTTTCGGGTCTGAAACCGAGAGAAACGAAAACCGTAGAAAAGACTATTTCTCTTCCCGTAAGTGTTTTCCGCTTCTGTGGATATGATGCCGTTAAGGCAAGTGTTGTGTCTGCTAAGGGTGAAGTTCTTAAGGAGTCCGATGAAAAGTTCATTACTATGGACAAACCTATCAACCTCGAGCTTTTCAAGGGTACAAATACTAAAATAAACGCAGGCGAAACGGTTTCATCCGATTTAACTTACGATTCGACCGTATTTATAGATGTAAGCGGTAAAACCATTTACACTATTGCGGATCCCGATATTGCATCGGTTGATGCAAACGGTAATGTTAAGGGCCTTTCAAACGGAATAACAACTCTTACCGCAACGGTCATGCCGAGCGGCGTTTCCGAAACTGCGCTTATCCAGGTAGTCGGTGCCGAAAACGGCAATAACGGTAACAATAATAACAATTCGGGCGGCGGAAAATCAAGCAGAGGAAGCTCCGGTGGCGGAGGCGGCTCGATAGTTAGCAGTCGAGTAAGCGTTGATAACGGAACAAACGGTACAATAACCGTTTCTGATATCAACCCCGAAACGAATGAAGAGGTAATTGTTAACGTACAGCCGAATGAAAACTATGAAGTTACCAAAGTTACGGTAACCGATAGCAGCGGCAAAGAGATCACCGTAACCAAGAATGATGACGGTACATATTCCTTCATTCAGCCAAGCGGTCGTGTTAATGTCAAAGCCGAATACAAACAAATTGAAGGTACGGATATTATCGACGGTTCGACAGACGGCGATTCGTGGTGGTTTAAGGATGTTCCCGAATCTGCTTGGTATTATGAACCTATCAAAGAAGCGTACGACAATAAGAGGATGTACGGAATGAGCAAGGACTACTTTGAGCCGAAAACAAACATTACAAGAGGTATGTTTGTATATGCCGTATATAATCGTGAAGGTTTATCCGAAACAACGGAGAAAAACAAGTTTGACGATGTTAAGAAGGGTAGCTACTATGAAAACGCTGTTGCATGGGCAATGGCAAATAACATAGTTGCAGGTTATGATGATAAGCATTATGCTCCAAACGAACCTATAACACGCGAACAAATGGCGGCTATTCTTTGGAGATACGCAAAGTTTAAAAATCATGATGTATCCGTAAATGAAGATACAAATGTTTTAAGCTTTAAAGATGCGGGAAAGATAAGCTCTTATGCAATTCCTGCCGTTCAGTGGGCGGTAAAGAACGGTATTATAACAGGATTTGAGGATAATACGATGCGTCCGAAAGAAAACGCCAATCGTGCGCAAATGGCAGTAATATTCAATAAAATTGCCTATCTCATAAACTAAACAATTAATGTAACATCCCCCTTAGAGTATTTGTTTGCACCTTTTGTGTGCCTGCATTATACTCTAAGGGGGGAAGTGCCATTACGGAGAAAGAAAAGTCGAGAGGCTTTGAAGAAGTAGTGGCGGAAAATTGTAATGTTCTTAATGGAAATTAAGCCTAATGGCTTGATTATAAATAATTATTTTAAGGAGAGTACTGTTTGAAAAAGTACAATACATCGGATATTGTGGGCTGACCGGGAGGTTTGCCGACAATTGAACAAGCCTACCGCTGAAAAGTAACTTTTGGTCACAATTTTTCGGGAGGGAAAAACATTGAATAAAAATAACTATACAATTCGTTTGGAAGAAAAGAAAGATTACAGAGCAGTTGAAAACCTTGTCAGGGAGTCGTTCTGGAATGTCTATAAGCCCGGATGTTCTGAGCATTACGTGATCCATGTATTAAGGGATGATCCTGCTTTTATTCCGGAACTGGATCTTGTCATGGAGAAGGATGGAAAACTGATCGGACAGAATATGTTCATGAAGACGATGATCGAAGCTGACGACGGCAGGGTGATCGATGTGCTGACGATGGGTCCGATCAGTATCATTCCCGAGTTGAAGAGAAAGGGATACGGGAAAGCTTTACTTGACTATTCTCTGGAAAAGGCTGCGGATATGGGATTCGGTGCGGTTCTGTTTGAAGGGAACATCGGATTCTACGGCAAGAGCGGTTTTGACTATGCCGGTAAGTTTGGCATTCGGTATCACGATCTGCCCGAGGATGCAGATTCATCAT
>CAMOYW010000193.1 GCA_946630405.1 uncultured Clostridia bacterium
AGCCGAGGAAAGTGATGATGCGGAAGATTTGAGAAATTCCGATAATAAAGAACTTGCCGATTTTATAAAAAGCGCTCTTGTTGAAAAAACAGGAGTTAAAGAAATTTATTTTGATGATAAGGTTTACTATTTTACGGCAACACCCATAGATAATATCGGGTGGACGGTAGTTTCGGCAGTAGATAAGAAAATAACCGAACAGCCTACCGATAAAATGCTCAGCGAGTACGACAATATTAATCAAAAGGCACAGGCATCTTATCAAAACGGAACGGTTGGTGTAAGGAGACTTACACTTATCGCAGTTGCGATAGTTCTTCTGGTCGGTCTGCTTTCTGCCGTATATATGTCCAAAAAGATACTTACGCCTATTGAAAGTATGACAAAGAGCATCATCAACAGCAGTCAAACGGGTGCTTTGTTTGAAATGAAGCCTCTTTATAAAACGGGTGATGAGATAGAGGTGCTTGCGGAGGCGTTTGATAAGCTTTCAAAGGCGACAAAGAAGTATATTGAGGATATAACCGAGATAACCAAAGAAAAAGAGCGTATCAGAACGGAACTTGAACTTGCAAGAAGAATACAGGCGGATATGCTGCCCAATATTTTTCCTGCATTTCCCGACAGACCCGAATTTGATATTTATGCCTCTATGACTCCCGCTAAGGAAGTAGGCGGCGATTTCTATGACTTTTTCCTCATAGATGAAGATCACCTCGGCATGGTCATGGCAGATGTGTCGGGTAAGGGCGTACCTGCGGCACTGTTTATGATGATGTCAAAAATTTTGATAAATAATTATGCAATGCAGGGCGGTTCCCCCGCAAAAGTGCTTGAAAAGACAAACGAAACCGTTTGCAGGAATAACGAAGAGGAAATGTTCGTTACTGTTTGGTTCGGTATACTCGAAATATCTACGGGTAATATCAAGGCTGCAAATGCAGGTCACGAATATCCTATAATCAGAAAGGCAAACGGCGAATTTGAATTATATAAAGACAGGCATGTTTTTGTTATAGGCGGTATGGAAGGCATACATTATAAAGAGTATGACATGCACCTTGAAAGGGGCGGAGCTTTGTTCCTTTATACGGACGGTGTGCCCGAAGCTACCGATGCAAATAACGAAATGTACGGAACGGATCGTTTACTCAAAGTTATGGATGAGAATAAAGATTGCGATCCCAAGGTATTGCTTACCAATATCAAAAGTTCGGTCGATGAATTTGTCGGCAAAGCCGATCAGTTCGATGACCTTACTATGCTTGGAATAACATTATTATAAGGAGGTTTTTTATGGGGTATGAAATTTTAAATAAGCATCCCGAGCTTCGACCCTTTGAGGGCGATATCAACATGAGGATGGATTGGTATAAGGGAAAAAGAGCTCAGCTTTTAAAAGACGGGGAAAGACTTTCGGACTTTGCCAATGCCCACAATTACTTCGGCTTTCACAAGCTTGATAAGGGCTGGGTGTACAGAGAATGGGCTCCCGCAGCCGTACAGCTGTATTTAACGGGTGATTTTAATGATTGGAAATGGCTTGATACACCTTTAAAAAGGCTTGATAACGGTGTTTGGGAGGTTGAACTCACCGATGAGCAAATTCACGTCGGAAGTAAGGTAATAACCGTTGTGGAGACCGAAAACGGAGTTACACAGCATTTACCGCTTTACACAAGAAGAGCGATACAGGATTGGACAAACGGAAGCTGGTGCTGTGAGGTTTGGGATGATATAGAACCTTATCCGTGGACAGATGCAGGGTTTTCATGCGACGAAGCGCCCCTCATATATGAAGCGCATGTCGGTATGGCTACCGAGGAATATAAAATAGCCACTTATAAGGAATTTGCCGATAATATTTTGCCTCATGTAAAGCAGGCAGGCTACAATACGATACAGCTTATGGCTATAATGGAGCATCCTTTTTACGGCTCTTTCGGCTATCAGGTAAGTAACTTTTTTGCTCCGTCAAGTCGTTTCGGTACTCCCGATGAGCTAAAATATCTTGTAAACAAGGCTCATTCAATGGGTATCAGGGTCTTGCTCGATGTGGTACATTCTCATGCCGTGGGAAACACTTTGGAAGGCATAAATCTCTTTGACGGTACGGACTATCAGTTTTTCCATTCGGGAGGAAAGGGCGATCATCCTGCATGGGGTACAAAATGTTTCAACTACGATAAGCCCGAAGTAATTCATTTTCTTCTTAGCAATTTAAAATACTGGATGGAAGAATTCCATTTTGACGGATTCCGCTTTGACGGTGTAACTTCAATGCTCTATCAAGATCATGCTTTGGGCAGTGATTTTAACAGCCTTGATATGTATTTTTCAATGAATACGGATATTGAGGCAATAGTTTATCTTCAGCTTGCAAACGAGCTGATACATGAGATCAACCCCAAAGCGATAACGATTGCCGAGGATATGTCGGGTATGCCCGCAATGTGCGATAAAATAGAGGAGGGCGGTATAGGCTTTAATTACCGCCTTGGAATGGGTCTTCCCGATATGTGGATAAAATGTGCTAAGAATATCAAGGATGAAGATTGGAATCTTGACTGGATATGGCATGAGCTTACATTTAGAAATGCTCCCACCATTGCGTATGTGGAAAGCCACGACCAAGCGCTTGTTGGAGATAAAACCATGATATTCTGGTTTGCCGATGCCGCAATGTATACGGATATGAATAAAGGCTGTCATAATCCCACCATAGACAGGGCGATAGCGCTCCATAAAATGACAAGGCTTATTACAATGGCTGCCGGCGGAGCGGGCTACCTTACCTTTATGGGTAACGAATTCGGTCATCCCGAGTGGATCGACTTCCCGAGACCCGGTAACGGCAACAGTTTCCACTATTGCAGAAGACAGTGGAGCTTGCTTAAAAATAACGATTTGAAATATCAGTGCTTAAATGATTTTGACCATGATATGGTTGAAGTTGCAAAGAAGTATAAGATTTTCGATCAGGAATATCCCGACCTTAAGTGGATACATGGGGGAGATAAGGTCATAGCATTTGAAAGAGGCGGCGTTGTGTTCGTATTTAATTTCGATCCCAACAGAGCGTATTCGGATTATGCCATCCCCGTAAGTGTGGGAAAAGACCATAAAGTTCTTTTCACCACCGATGACTGGAGATATAACGGCTTTGGACGCATCTATCACGAGAATGTCAGCGCCTTTACACCCGGAATGGAGGGTAACAATATAAGAGTTTATCTTCCTCCACGTACCGCCATAGTTTTGGCACCAATAGATTGACCAATATAAAAGGGGGTGTAAAAAAAATTGTTTTTACACCCCCCTTTGAAAGAAAACTTTGTTTTTTTCAAATATTGCAGGCTCCGTCTGCTCCTCAGCGAAAATGCGATTTCCGCCTGCGGATTAAAGTCTGCGACGCTAATAATACTCTATCATTAATTATTTACAAGTTTGGGAATGTGTTTTTTTACATTCCCTTTTTGTTATCTTTAAAAATTGCTTTAAAGCAGAACGCAGAGATTTTTTATAGACGAGGCAAGGGCTCGAAAGCACAGTCAATAGTTATGTTGGAAGACTTTAACGACGGATACGGAAAAAATAAGGGAAACACTGATCAATTGAACCGGTGTTTCCCAAGTT
>CAMOYW010000194.1 GCA_946630405.1 uncultured Clostridia bacterium
GCATAAAGTAGCAGTACTTTGCAAGGACCTCTCTCAGCTTCCACTGACTTAAAAAGTCTTTGCTGTCCTCTCCGATATGAAGAGTAATGGTCGTACCTATCTCG
Source organism: uncultured Clostridia bacterium (assembly GCA_946630405.1). Classification (GTDB taxonomy): domain Bacteria; phylum Bacillota; class Clostridia; order Lachnospirales; family CAG-274; genus UBA3680. The sequence goes on from CAMOYW010000194.1 coordinate 105, forward strand.
GTTTTGTCACTGTCGGACATTTCATATTCTATACCGCCGTCACATTTCCAATGTGCCGCTTTAGAGCCTTCTTTATAGCTTAAAGAGTCTATCTCAACAGTATCTGCTACCATAAAGGCGGAATAAAATCCCAAACCAAAATGACCTATGATATCATTTCCGTCGGCAAATTGTTCCTGATACTTTGATATAAAGTCGCTTGCGCCCGAAAAAGCTATCTGAGTGATATACTCGGTTATTTCATCGGCTGTCATACCTATTCCGTTATCGGTTATGCTTATCGTCTTTGCGTCTTCGTCAAGGCGAACGGTAATTTTAAAGCCGTTTTCGGGTTCCTTTGCTTCACCCATTTGTATAAGCTTTTTAAGTTTATTAACTGCATCACAACCGTTTGATACAAGTTCTCTCAAAAAAATATCGGTATCCGAATAAAGCCACTTTTTTATTACGGGCAGTATATTTTCACTGTTTATAGATAAATTACCTTTTGTTACATCCATAATATCATCTCCATGTTTTCTATTTTAAATTTATAGACTTTCATTTACTATTATAATGATATTTTTTGAAATGTCAAGAACTTTTTAGCACTCATTAAAATAGAGTGCTAACAAATTTGTACTTGTATTGCCTCTTTTGCGAAAATATTTGATATTTATTATTGTATGTGGTATAATCTATTTTAAAAGGATTTTTAGCCTGTAAAAAGGGCAGTATTATATGGAGAGCGGCTTATGAGCGGCGAATGTAATATACCGTTTCCGGGTGTCAGGGTAAACAATGACCTCGATATAACGCAGTACAATCAATATTTTCAAAAGTGGATCGACAGCGCCCCCGAATTAAATAATATCAAAAAGCTCGTTCCCGATTACAAGCAGGGCTTATACAAGCAAACTCTGCCTGTGGGCGAGGAGTATTATGACATATATTCCGTAGATGAAAAAGACTGTACGAGCATTGTGTTTGTGCAGAACAGGAATATAGATGCGCAGGGGCATGTTGCGTCCAATGTGCTTATTTGTCTGCTTCTTTTAGACAATTATGCGGAAGTTGAAGAAAATACGGATGAGCTTAGGCTTCCGCACCTTTTTGCCGTTATTGAGCGTAAGGTAAACGATTATGTCAATACACTCGGCGGCATAGTGCGCAAATTTGAGCGTGATAAATTCCTCATAGTGCTTAATGCAGATCTTTTGGAAGAGCTTAAAAATACGCATTTCCCCATTGTCGATCAAATATCATCCATTGAGATGGGAAATATCCCCGTTACGGTAAGTTTAGGTATCGGCTATAACGGAAACACCATAAGTGAGGATATGCTCTTTGCAAGGTCGGCACTTGACCTTGCACTTTCAAGGGGAGGCAATCAGATAGTCATTAAAAAGTCGGACGATCAATATGAGTACTTTGGCGGCGACGGTAAAGAGGTAATTAAAAATTCAAGAGTCAGAGGAAGGGTGAAGGCGTATGGCTTTACGGAGCTTATACTTTCCTCTTCGGATGTAATGGTCATGGGTCACAAAAACCCCGATCTTGATTCCCTCGGCTCAGCCTCGGGTGTTTTTTCGATTGCAAGTTTTTACGGAAAGACCTGTCATATTGTGCTTAATGAGGTCACAAGTGCAGTCAAACCTCTGTATGATAAGCTCAGTAATGATTCACGCTACGGCGATGCTTTTATCACAAGCGGGGAGGCACTTTCTTTACTTAAAAGAAAGACTCTGGTGGTCGTAGTAGATACGCACAGAACGATGCTTACGGAATGTCCCGAACTTCTTGAAAAGACGGACAGGATTGTTTTGTTCGACCATCATCGTAAATGTGCCGATTCCATAGAAAATTACGTGCTTTCCTATCATGAAGCCTATGCTTCGTCCGCTGCGGAACTTATCACCGAAATGATAATGTATACAAAGGGTGTTAAGCCTACGAAAGATGAGCTTGACGGGCTTCTTGCGGGCATGACCGTAGATACAAAGAATTTTGCTTTTAAGACGGGTGTCAAGACCTTTGAAGCGGCTTCTTACCTTAAAAAATTAGGCGCGGATTCGGTAGCCGTAAGGCGGCTTTTTAAGACGGGGTTTGATGACTACCTTGCACGTACCGAAATTGTGAGAGGTGCAGAAATTAAATTTGACAATATGGCTTTTTCTGTCCTTGAAAGAGAGACCGAGAATCCCGTGGTGCTTATAGCTATGGCAGCCGATGAACTTTTGAGTATTGAAGGGATAGAGGCAGGTTTTGTCTTCTATGACGATAAGGAACAGAAAAAGGTTTGCATAAGCGCAAGGAGCCTTGGAGGAATAAATGTTCAGAAATTGATGGAAAAGCTCGGCGGAGGCGGGCATCAAATGGGTGCAGCCGTTCAGATACCCGATATTTCTCTTGATGAGGCGAAAAAGCTTTTAGATGAAAAGATCATTGAATATATAGAGGAGACCAAAAAATGAAGGTAATACTTTTAGAGGATGTTAAAGGAGTAGGAAAGAAAGACGAATGTGTCAATGCAAGCGAGGGATATGCAAAAAATTTTCTTTTCCCCAAAAAGCTTGCGGTAGAAGCGAATGCAGGCAATGTTAAAAGACTTGACAATAAAAAGAAGGCTGAAGCGGAGCAAGCCCGTGAACTTCTTGAAAATGCTAAAGAGCTTGCAAAAAAGGTTGAGGAAGTCACCGTGAACATATCCGTAAAGATTGGATCTAACGGCAAACTTTTCGGTGCGGTCACCAATAAAGAAATTGCGGCTGCTCTTCTTTCACAGTCGGGTCTTGATATAGACAAAAAGAAGATAGTTCTTTCGGAACCTATAAAGGAGCTTGGCGAAAAGGAAGCTTCCGTTAAGCTTCATCCTCAGGTTACCGCAAAGCTTAAGGTAAAAGTTGAAGCAAGTGGTGAGTGATAATGCCCGATGAAGAAAAGGTAGAAATACAACCGAAAATACCGCCTCATGATTATGATGCCGAACAGTCTGTGCTTGCGTGTATGCTTTTTGACACAGAGGGTACACGAACGGGAGCGGAAAATTTAAAATCTCAGGATTTTTATTCGCCCGCCAACGGCTTGATCTTCGATGCGATGCTCGATCTTTTTGAATCGGGCAAAAGTGTTGACTATGTGACCGTAAAGGACAGATTGTCCGACAGAGGTGAACTTGAAAAATCGGGAGGAACGGATTATCTTTTAAAAATAGCGACTCTTGTAGCCACAAGCGCCAATTGCAAGGATTATTGCGAGATAGTCAGAGAAAAAGCCCAGTACAGAGAGCTTATCAAAATCGCCAATCACATGCAAGACGGAAGCTTTTCGGGAGCCGATACCGTCGACGTAGTAATGGCGGATGCACAGCACGGTCTGTTCAATCTGAGTCAGAATATTCATTCCGAAGATTTTGTGCCGATGTCGAGGGTCATAGCTGAGGCTGTGGATAAAATAGACCTTGCAAATAAGTCTGTTAACCATATTACGGGACTTGAAACGGGATTTGCCGATTTTGACAGA
>CAMOYW010000195.1 GCA_946630405.1 uncultured Clostridia bacterium
GCGGTGACATTATCTCAAATCTACTTCAAGCGAATTAATCAGTGCTTCCTTAGTAAACAATAAAATTCATTTTTTCTTAACTTGATATTAACTTCGTATGGGGTTATCATAATACAGGGTGATGTAATGAAAAAAATAGTTAATGCCAAAATCAGTAAAATAGAATTTTTAAATACAAATATATGCGATATGAATCTGATATGTCCCGACATAGCCAAAGAGGCTGTTCCCGGGCAGTTTGTGGAGATCTATCCCGATAACGGGGTGCAACTGCTTGCACGTCCGATAAGTATATGTGAGATACTTAAAGACAGCGGTGAAATAAGAGTGGTATTTCAAATAATCGGCAAGGGAACGGAGCTTTTTTCTCAAAAAAAGGCAGGAGATATCCTCAGAGTTCTCGGACCTTGCGGCAACGGATATACCCTTACATCTGGCAGAGCCGTTCTTGTGGGTGGTGGTATAGGTGTGCCGCCTATGCTTGAAACGGCAAAGCATTTAAAAAATCCCGTTATTGTTTTGGGATATAGGACAGAGCCGTTTTTAACGGAGGAGTTTAAAAAATACGGAGAGGTTCATGTTTGTACCGATGACGGCTCCGTAGGATATCACGGCAATACCGTGGCATTTTTGAGAGAAAAAGAGATCACAGCTGATGTTATTTATTCATGCGGCCCTAAAATAATGCTTAAGTTTCTTTCCGAATATGCGGCAGAAAAGAATATACCGTGCTTTGTCTCTATGGAAGAGAGAATGGCTTGCGGAATAGGGGCTTGTGTCGGTTGTGTGATCGCGGTTAAAGAAAACGGCAAACAAGTATATAAAAAGGTCTGCAAAGACGGACCGGTATTTGACAGTAAAGAGGTGGTGTGGTAATGGCGGATATAAAAGTAAATATATGCGGAGTTGAGCTTAAAAATCCCGTTGTTACCGCTTCGGGAACCTTCGGAAGCGGACGTGAATTCTCCGAGCTGACCGACCTGAACGGACTTGGCGCAGTTACGGTCAAGGGCGTTTCCGCAGTGCCGTGGCAGGGAAATCCTGCACCGAGAATAGCCGAAGTATACGGCGGTATGCTTAACAGTGTAGGTCTTCAAAACCCGGGAGTTAAGTACTTTATCGAGAACGACATACCGTTTTTAAGGCAGTATGATACAAAGATAATAGTGAACCTTTGCGGACATTCCGTAGAGGAATACGTTGAGGCGGCAAGGCTCATACGCGGGGCTGATGTGGATCTGCTTGAACTTAACATCAGCTGTCCGAATGTGAGTGAGGGCGGTATGAGCTTTGGCACGGATCCCGTTATTGCGGAAAAAACAGTGCGAGAGGTAAAAAAGGTGGCAGATAAGCCGCTTATAGTTAAGCTTACTCCGAATGTTACCGACATTACCGAGATAGCAAAGGCGGTCGAATCGGGCGGAGCGGATGCTCTCAGCCTTATAAATACCGTGACGGGGATGAAAATAGACATTAAGAAAAGACAACCTGTTTTACAGAGGAAAATAGGCGGTATGAGCGGACCTGCCGTAAAGCCCATAGCGGTCAGGATGGTCTATCAGGTGTGCAATGCGGTGAAGCTTCCCGTTATAGGCATGGGCGGCATTTCAAATGCGGAGGATGCACTTGAATTCATCATGGTGGGAGCAACGGCTGTAGCCATAGGTACCGCAAACTTTATAGATCCCGATACGGGTATAAAGGTAGCAGGGGGAATAAATAAATATCTCGATGAAAACGGATTTGATTCAATATCGGAGATCAGAGGTATTATAAAATAGGAGGATACGAAGTTGAAAACAACAAGTAAAATATTGATAGCGGCATTGTTCTGCCTTATGCTTGCTTTTACGGGCTGCAACAATGAAAAGAAAAAGGCTCACGAGGATATAGCAATTCAAATAGCGGCAATAGAGCCAAATATCACATCTTTAAAGGAGACTGCCGAGGACTATTACAGAAACAGAGGCGTTATAACAGAAGAGCTTTATGGAAAGATAGAGGTGCTTGCCACGGACTTCAACGATGCCAAGTCTCTTTTTGAAAATTCCGACGGGTATGGCAATGACGAGCAGATAAGCAGCAGATTAAGAGATATACAGTCAAGACTTACCGAATATCAAAATCAGCTTTCCGAGACGATGGGCGGAGACACGGATGTGTCAAAGGACATAGCAGATCTTACGGATAAGCTCAACTCTCTTCGCCCCTATGTTGAAAAGGCGTATTCAGATAAGAAGATAACCCAAGAAAGATTTAACGAGTTTAACACCATCGCTTCCGAGCTTGATATAATCAGAAGCAGTAACAAGAGCGACCTTTCAACGAGAGCAAGACTTGTGCAAATGCAGGAAACTCTTGCGGTAATGGCATCCGAGGTAGGAGCAAGCAACAGCATAATCGATTCCCTTGCAGGTTCTCCGAGAGAGGAACTTACATCCGAGACCACCACGGAGCGTACAACATCAAGATCGTCTCGTGATTATGACGATGATGACGATGAAGATTACGACTACGATGATGATGACGATAATTATGATTATGATGAGGATGATGACAGGGATTACGATTACGATGAAGATGACGACGAAGACTACGACAGTAATTCCGATGACGATGAAGAGGAATCGACACCTAAGGTAGATGTCGATAAGCTTCAAAGTGATTATAACGACATACAAAATCAAGCATCGAGAGATTATGAGCGTGGTGACATTTCCGACGAGGACTATAACAAGATACTTGAAACGGGAAAAGCAATAAACGATATGAAGACAAGCGGTGATACCTCAAAGGCAGAGGATATACAATCTCAGCTTGACGAGGCAGCTAAGAAGGTGGGTTGATTTTATGAAACTTGCACAGGCTCTTCAGGAAAGAGCGGATATCAACACTAAAATCGAGCAGCTTAAGCAAAGGCTTTATGCTTGTGTATATGTACAAGAGGGTGATGTGCCCGATGAGGATGTAGCATCACTTTTAAAGGAACTTGACGAAAGCCATAAAAGACTTGCTCAGCTTATTGCGGGCATAAATAAAGCCAACAATGAGATATTTGCGGACGGAAAAACTCTTACCGAGCTTATTGCGGTAAGGGATGTGCTTCACTCGCAACAGTCGGTTTACAGAAGGCTCGGAGAACTTGCCGGAAATAAGGCAAACAGAGCAAGAGGGACCGAGATAAAAATGAATACCACCGTAAATGCAAAGGAAATGCACCAAAGAGCCGACGCACTTGCAAAAAAAGTGAGAGAGCTTGATGATACACTTCAGCAGTGTGATTGGACTGCCGATGTGGAAATATAACAGATTTTTGGCGGCTTATGGGGCGAATGCAAACTCGGCGACTGAGGGAGTCGTACTATTGTAAATAGTTCATGGTTACCGTTTGAGCAACGGAATGGGTTCAAATCCCTAATATATCGTTACTGCTCCGATAGGGTACAACGGTATTGAAGAACAGATTATTTTTATTACCGTGCATTGACTGTAAGCGGATGGGAAAGGGGATGTTTGGGCTGTTGACTGCAACAGCCCTTATTTAAAAATGGAAAGAATAAAAAAAGTAAAAGCGGAACTTGAAAAGGCTG
>CAMOYW010000196.1 GCA_946630405.1 uncultured Clostridia bacterium
ACTGTATTCGGTGCGTGGTTCAAAGTAAATGTTATCGTTACCCTTTCATGCGCCCTGCTTGCGGTGATCTTGGTCGCGTCATCGGGTTCTTTCGCCGCAGTTGAAGGCTTTATCGCCAAGTACTCACCCGCATTGCTTTTCCTTAGCGTCATGTGGCTTGTGACTTACAACACTGCACAGCTCGTTATAGCAATGCTTGCGGCTTTAAGGGAAGCAAAGCTCAATCTGTTGCTTAGTATGATAACCGTGATCGGAAGGATAGTATTCCTCGTTATACTTTGTAAGCTGTTTACAAGCAAAATAGAATGGATATTTTTAAGCTACTTTATTACCGATGCAATAGTTTGTATCATAGGTCTTAAAAGACTTAAAATATTTGCTTACCTGAAAAACGGATCGAAGGGTTCTTCCGAAATACTTGACGAGCTAAAGCAGTACGGTATGCCCCTCATGGGAAATATGCTGACCACTTCGGTACTGAACAAAAGCGATATTTATATAATCGCACTTCTTATTACGGATGCGGCGGCGGGTATATATCAAACGAACTATTCCCTGATCGCCACGGCATTCACCCTGCTGAGTGCCTCGGTAATGCGAGGCAGCTACCCTACCATACTTCGTACATGGGCAGAGGGTGACAAAAAGGGTACCGCAAAGCTCATAAGCGAGGCTGTCAGGTTCTATCTTTTGCTTGCGATACCTGCGGTAGTCGGTGTTGCTGCCACAAGCGAAGTAATAAGCACCGCTTTGTTTGAAAAGAATTACGTTGAAGGTCATACCGTTATGTTTTGGGTAGCATTCGGTATGATGATGTTAGGTCTTACGGAGTATTCAATAAAGCCGTGGGAACTTACAGCCAATACGGGTGCGATATTCAAGCGTTCCCTTATAGGCGGTGCCGTAAATGTTGCACTTAACCTTGTGCTGATCTCTGTCACCAAGAATTACTTTATAGCATCGGTCACAACATTCATAGGCTTTTTGGTTTATTTCCTGCTTGCACGCTTCGGAACAAAATCAGAACTGCGCTGGCACATATCCTTAAAAAGCTTTTTGAAAATACTTATATCGGCGCTTCTTATGTACGCCTTTATATACATACTAAAGCAAATAATGCCCGTATACACCAAGCTAAGCCTTATAGTCTTTATATTTGGCGGTATGGTGATGTACGGCTTGTCCCTCTACCTTTCGGGAGAGGTCAAAAACGAAGTAAAAACCGTAATCAACAAATTTAAAAATAAATGAGAGGTAAATTATGAAAAGTATTTGTGTTATCGGAATAGGCTATGTCGGCTTACCGACAGCCGCAATGTTCGCCTCAAAAGGCCATAAGGTCGTGGGCTACGATGTAAACGAAAAGGCGGTAAACGCTCTTAACAAAGGAAAGATCATCATTGAAGAGCCGGGTCTCGGCGACCTCGTTAAACAGGTCGTGGAGAGCGGAAACCTTGTAGGTTCCACGGAATGTCCCGACGACTGCGATGTTTATATCATTGCCGTTCCCACGCCCATAAATTCCGACAAAACAGCGGATATGAGGTTTGTGCGCTCGGCTACCGAAGCTATCGTACCTCACGTAAGAAAGGGTAACATCGTTATACTTGAAAGCACCTCTCCCCCCAGAACGGTAGAGGATCTTATGCTTCCCATACTTGAAAAGAGCGGTCTTAAAATAGGCGACGAGCTTCTTGTGGCTCATTCACCCGAGAGAATACTTCCCGGAAAAGTTCTTGAAGAGCTTCGTACCAACAGCCGTATCGTCGGCGGTATAAACAAAAAAAGCTCGGAGGCTGTAAAAGAGGTCTATGAGAGCATCGTTGAAGGAGAAATATTCCTTACCACTTCCACCACTGCGGAAATGTGCAAGGTAATGGAAAACACCTTTAGAGATGTTAATATCGCTCTTGCAAACGAACTTGCCAAAATGAGCGAAGAGCTTGGTGTAAACGCCTGGGAAGTTATCAGACTTGCAAATCAGCACCCCAGAGTTAACATATTGAGCCCGGGTCCCGGTGTAGGCGGCCACTGTATAGCACTTGACCCTTGGTTCCTTGTTGAAGCAAGCGATAAATCTCGCCTTATAGAGCAGGGAAGAAGAAACAACGACTCCATGCCCACCTACGTTAAAAACAGGATAACATCTCTTGTCGGAAGACTTGACGGTAAAAGAATTGCGCTTTACGGCGTGACATACAAGCCCAATATCGACGATGTGAGAGAAAGCCCCGTAATGCACCTTTGGACTCTTCTTAAAGAAGCGGGTGCCATTGTAAAGGTGTGCGACCCTCACGCAAACGAAAAGCTTGAAGAAAACTACGGTATTTACGATGCCGCAAAGGATGCGGATATTGCCGTTCTCGGTGTTAATCATGCCGAATTTGAAAGAGTGGATTTCGGAAAGCTTGCAAGCGTGATGAAGGGAAAAGCTATTCTCGATACACGTAACTATTGGTCCGAGGAAAGCGTAAACAACGCAGGTCTTGAATATCATCTGCTCGGAAAAAGCGAAAATATGGATAAATGGGAAAACTGATGAAAAAGGTTCTTATAATTGCCAACCAATTTCCTCCGATGGGCGGTTCGGGAGTGCAAAGAAGCGTTAAATTTGTAAAGCACTTAAGGTCATTCGGCTATGAACCCGTTGTGTTTACGAGAAGCGCGGAAGGTATGCTCTTAAAAGACGAAACTCTTTTAAACGACATACCCGAGGGCGTAAAAATATTCAGAACGAAAGCCTACGAAGCACCCGAATTAAAAGGCGCACTCCGTATACCCGGAAAAATTGCGGGAAAACTTATGATACCCGACACCGCAAGGCTTTGGATGCATTTTTCAAAAGCCAAAGTGCTCGATGTGATAAAAAAAGAGGATATCCAGCTTATATATACCACATCTGCGCCCTATTCCGACCATTTACTCGGCTTGTACATCAAAAAGAAGATGCCCAATGTAAAATGGGTCGCCGATTTCAGGGACGAGTGGACGAATAACCCGTATACTCTTGATAATCCATACGACCCTATCAGGACAAAGATAGAGAAAAACATGGAGCATGAAGTCGTAACCACTGCGGATAAATGTATCACGAATACTCCCGTAATGAGACAAAACTTTATTGCCAACAACGATCTACAGGAAGAAAGCTTTGTGACCATACCCAACGGCTATGATATCGACGACTTTGCGGACCTTGATACATCCAAAAAGCCCGAAAACGACAGGCTTACTATGGTTTACACGGGCGCACTGTACGGAAGAAGAAAACCCGATAAGTTTTTTGAAGCTCTTCAAAGGCTTAAGAAAATCGGAGTAATAGACGGTAAAAAGATACTTATAAAACTCATAGGAAACTATCACAAAGACAAGCTCCAGGCTCAAATAGACAGCTACGGACTAACAGACAGCTTTGAGATAGTAGGCTATGTACCTCACGATGTATGTATAAAACATCAGGTGGGTGCCGATATACTTGTACTGATAGAAGGCGGCGGGCGCGGCTCGGATGCTTTCTATACGGGTAAAATATTTGAATATATGAATAAGGAACGACCCGTACTTGCAATTTTAACCAAAGG
>CAMOYW010000197.1 GCA_946630405.1 uncultured Clostridia bacterium
GAGCTTTCATCCGGAAAGTCGGTCGATGATGAATATAGGTGGTCTGCAAGTACATATAGTATAGGCTATAAGAAAGAATTCAGTAAAGACTATAAGTACGACAGTAAAGAAGCGAAGAAAAAGGCAGAAGAAGCAAAGAAAGCTGCCGAAAAGAAGAAAGAAGAAGACAACAAGACCATGGTAGACGGTTTTGAGGTCGTAGAAGAAATTGAAGAAGAAAGTGAAGAGGTGGATAAGGAAGAAAGTGGCTCGGGATTCAGCACAAAGAGCAGCTTCAAGTGGAGCATCAGTCCATTTGTCAGTTTCAGACTTACACTTACACAACGTCCCGAAGTTGAGGTCGTAAACGGTGTTAAGAAGATAAAAGAATTCAGACCCTATTTTGAAGACCTCACATTTATGGTGGGCGTAAAATTCGGTTTAAGCACGAACAACACCATTTCAACACCTATCGGTATAGATATAATTATTGAAGCATCTCTTAGCGGAACAGTTGCAGGTGTTTACCACATGTGGTCTGATTATAAGGATGATTGGCAGCTTGAAGGAGCAACACCTTATTCCTATGCAGATTTCGGTATATTTAACAAATTTGGACCTGACAGTGCGATAAGGCGTGAGGCTTATATCTTTATTGATCCAAAGGTTTCTGTAACACTTGGTCTAAGTATCAAGGTCGCTAAAATAAAGGGTAATGCCACTTTCGCCTTTGATATGGACTTCCAGTTCACGGATGAGACCACACCAAACGGCAGTATGGTCATAAATTACTACGGTGATATGAACATCAAGCTTAAATGGTGGATCGAAGTATTGGGATATGAGGTATATGGCAAGGAAGTTCTCAATAAAACGGTTGAACTTTTCAAGCAGAATACCAACAAGCATATCAATCTTGCCGCAGCCGATGAGATGATAAAGGCATTTTCTTCCGAGGAAATGGCTTCGGGTGCAAACGAACCGATAGCAAACGTACCTGTTTCAAGAGATTATCTTAAAAACAGAGGCGGTTGGAACACGGGAGAATCCGATACGGTTCAGCTCTTTAGTGCAGGCTCAACGACTGAGACGCTTCTTCAAAAAGGTAGTGCGGGCAGTAACGATGTGCATATGATAAAGATCGATAATAATGAGATTCTCATGGTCTTTATTGATGATGTGCCTTCAAGAAACAATATAAATAAACGTGGTCTTTATTATACGATAGGTAACGGAACAACATGGACAAAGCCTCAATTGATTGATGATGACGGAACCATGGATGATTATCCGACTTTAACCGACCTTGGCGACGGCAGAATATTTGTGGCATGGTCCTCTGCGGATAAAGCATTTGAAGAAGGTGCGATGGTTGAAGAGGCTCTTAAATCTCTTGATATTAAGACGGCGTTCTTTGACACAAGCAGCAAGACTTTTGGTTCGGTTGAAAGACTTACCAAGACAACAGATGAAGATTATACGGCAGATATTTATCCTCATGCTGCGTATGACCCCGAGAAACAAAGAATTATACTCTATTATACAAAGACTGAGTATGACAATCTTGACACTGTTGATAGCCTTTCAAAAGCAGCAAGTGTTAACGCATATTTGTTCTATGAAAATGGCAAGTGGGGTAATGACGGCTCGGAATACACGAGTGAAGAGCTTAGCACAAAACGTATCATTGAAGATGCTGCTAAAATGGGTATGACACTTGAGGATTACCAAAAGTATTATGCTGAGCAGTGGTATGGTCAGAGATTCCTTGATTTAAGATTAAGCAATTCATCAGCCCTTACAAGAGTAGCTGAAACAGGCGCTATGTATTATAACGGGCTTGCTATATTTGCTTGGACGAACGATTGGGATAATGACCTCAATACCGCATTTGACAGAGATGTTTTCGTTCAAATCTATAATTTCAGTGAAGACAGCTTTACTCACATTATCAGAGTTACGGGTTCTTCAAATGTGTTGTCCGAAAACGGCAGTGTAGAAAAAACATATACTACGGGTGGTTATTATAACCCTGTTCTTGCACGTTCGGCTAACGCAACTTATCTCTTCTTCGGCTCGATCAATCCCGAAGATGAGTACGGTGAGATACTTTATGTAAACTTAAGTGACATAGTGGGTAATGATAATCTTAATAAGATAACCGATGGTAATTTAAACTATTACGTTCCTTCTTTGAATCCAATCAAGGAAGCGGTAGAGACAATGAATGTTATGGATTATGACCTCAGTTGTGATTCAAATAAACAGCTCTACTTGTTCTGGACGGAAGCAGTTAAGCCCGGTTCACTTGATGTAATGGCATCTATGCTTTACGACATAGGAAGCAACGAAGATTCAAACGATACCTACTGGTCTGATGCTGTACAGTTGACTGATGTTGAAAACGGTATCTACTACATGGACCTCGGTTCTGCCATTATCAATGACGATATTTATATCGGTACGGGAAAGAGCAATTATAATGATGATGCAGACAACAGTCTTGTTATGCTGAAGCATGTTCCTACAGCCGATGTTGTGGTAGACAGTGTATCTGTGGAAAAAGAGCATTTTAAATCGGGCGAAATGGTCGAAGTTACGGCACTTATAAAGAATAAAGACCTTCTTCCTGATTTAGACGGAGGAAAGGTAATATTTACCGTAAACGGAAAAGAAGCTGCTACACAGAATATTGAATATGATATTCCCGGTGGTTTATCAAAAGAAATAAGGGCTAATGTTGAAATACCCGAAAATCCTGTAGGAGTCAAGTTTGGTGCGTATATCCCCGGAACCGATCCTGCCGAAACGGTGATCGAAAACGGTGCTGATATTACTGTCGGTGAACATGATTTTGAATATGTGGATAAGGGAAGCTATATCTACAGAGTGAACGTAACCAATAATGGCGGTAAAGAGTCCGATCCTTTCAAGATCATTGCAAAATATGGTGATACGGAAGTTGAAGTATATGATGTTCCTGCTTTTGCGGGCAGCAAAGAAAGATACATCGAAATGCCTATAACCATTAGCGATGAAGAATTTGGAGCAGAACGAGATGCTACCGACATGACTATAAGTGTTGTTTACGGTGAAAAGAACATTGGTCAGGTAATTGAGGTTATATTTAATCCTTATTATTGGGATACGGTAGATCAAATTTCCAAAATTCGGGATATCAAATTTGAGGATAGCTATACGGTCAAGAAGGGTGAGAGTATTGATATTCAGCCTGTCATAAGCGGTGCTGATGAAAATACCCTTCGTGTACAATGGCTTAACTCAAGTGATGACAATACCGCAGAGATCGATGCTGCTAACATTATTTACGGCGATGTTGAAGGTAAGTCTGTATTAACGGGAATCATTGTGCCTTACGCAGATGAATACATGTTTAACTCCGACGGTACTGCAGATAAGGCAAACTGGAGTGAAAGACTTCCCGAAAGCAGTATCGTTACAGTTACGGCTGTAGTTAATGTTGTTGACGATTCGGAAAATGTTTCCGAGCAAACAACGGAGATCACAACAGACAGCGTTACGGAAGTGACCCCATCGGCTCGTAAAGGCGGCGGTGGCGGTGGAGGAAGCGGAA
>CAMOYW010000198.1 GCA_946630405.1 uncultured Clostridia bacterium
CGGGAGTGTGCGGCATCCTGTAAATTAAGGCGCGTTCCGCAGTATATTCACCTCTGGGCTGTTTAAGGCCTCCGCTTTGCTTGTTGGAATCCGCGGCATCATAAGAAGACAACACAAAATTGCACACAAGCACTACAAACGCAAGGCAATAATAAATTACGCTTTTCATTAACCCAATACCTGTTTGGCTATATCTACCGATTGCTTGGCATCCTTGGAATAGAAGTCTGCTCCAATCTTTTCGGCATACTCGGGAGTGAGCACCGCTCCTCCTACCATGACCTTGCAATCAAGTCCGTTTTCTCTTATAAGCTTTATGGTGTTATCCATGGAAACAAGGGTCGTGGTCATAAGTGCGCTCAGACCTACAAGCCTACAATCATGCTCTTTTACCGCATCCACCACAGCCTGATACTCCACATCCTTGCCGAGATCCACAACATTATAGCCGTAATTTTCCAAAAGAACCCTTACTATGTTCTTCCCTATATCATGTACATCCCCCTTAACGGTAGCAAGAACTATCGTTCCCTTGTCAACACTCTCGTCACTGCTTTGGCTAAGCTTTAACTTTATGACCTCAAAAGCCTCCTGAGCGATACCTGCCGCAAGTATCAGCTGAGGCAAAAAGAGTTTCCCCTGCTCAAACTGCGCTCCGACTTTATCGAGGGACGGTATTATGTATTTATTAACTATTTCAAGAGCATCATATTCTTCAAGCAATTTGGCCGTTATCTGCTTGGCTTCCGATTTAAGCCCGTGCTCAATGGCATAACTCAGGTCTGTATCATCTGCGGCAACAGACTCCGTCTTTTGCGCCGTATATCCCGAATAATGTGCTATAAAATCCTCTGAATTCTTATCGGAATTTGTAAGCAGCCTGAAAGCACGCACCGCACCCGTCATAGATGCCACATTCGGATTGATAATGGCAAGATCGAGCCCGTAAGTCATAGCCATGGTAAGGAAGTTTGAATTTATAAGTTCCCTGTTGGGAAGTCCGAAAGAAATATTCGACACACCCAATATAGTGCCTACTCCGAGCCTTTCCTTGACCATTTTTATTGCCTTTAAGGTCTCCATTACGGCTTCCTGTTCGGCAGAAGCGGTAAGCGTAAGGCAGTCGATAAAAATATCTCTTTTGGGTATTCCGACAGATACCGCTCTGTCAACGATCTTTTGAGCTATTTCAAATCTTTGCTCCGCTTTTGGCGGTATGCCGTCTTTATCGAGGGTAAGTCCTATAACCGCCGCCCCGTATTTTTTAACTATGGGCAGTATTTCCGTAAGAGACTTTTCCTCTCCGTTTACCGAATTAAGCAGCGGCTTTCCGTTATATACCCTCAAGCCCGCTTCTATTACTTCGGGATCTGTGGAATCTATCTGTAAAGGTATGTCCGATACCCCCTGTATCTCCTTTACTACCCTCACCATCATTTCCGTTTCGTCTATCTCGGGAAGACCCACGTTAACATCAAGTATTTCTGCGCCACCGTTTACCTGTTCAATAGCTTGGGAAATGATGTAATCTATCTCGTTATTTATAAGTGCCTGCTTAAAACGCTTTTTACCCGTAGGGTTGATACGTTCGCCAACTATTCTCGGCATATTGATGTGGGTATGCCTACTGCACGAACATACGGCAGAAGGTATATCGGGCACCTGCTTTACATATTCTTTACCCGTAAATTCCTTCACAAGCTCCCCAATATAATCGGGATTTGTGCCGCAGCAACCGCCCACAAACTTGACTCCGCTTTTTATAAGCGGCAAAAGCTGACGGGTAAACTCATACTCGTCCACATTATACACTCCCGTTGCGGGGTCGGGAAGACCCGCATTCGGCTTTAACACGAGCGGAAGAGAAGTAACCTCGGAAAGCCTTTGTATTATGGGTGCAAGCTCGGCAGGACCCAAAGAACAGTTCACACCGATAGCGTCCACCCCGAGACCTTCAAGAGTAAGCGCCATCGCCTCTATGCTTGTACCCGTAAATGTGCGCTTGTTTTCTTCAAAGGTCATCGTCACTATAATAGGCTTATCGGTATTTTCTCTTGCGGCAAGCACTGCCGCCTTTACTTCATACAGATCCGTCATTGTTTCAAACACCACAAGATCCGCTTCCTCTCCCGCCAGGAGCTGTTCCTTGTATATATTGTAAGCCTCTTCAAATTTAAGCGACCCCGTAGGCTCAAGTAATGTGCCTATGGGGCCAATATCGAGGGCAACAAGCGCACTTGTGCCCTCACATGCTTTTTTTGCATTTTTAATGCTTGCTTGTATCACCTCTTGAGCGGTATGACCGCTGCCCGAAAGCTTATAGCTGTTGGCTCCGAAAGTATTGGCATAGATAATATCGGAGCCGGCATTTACATACTTTCTGTGGATGTCTATTATGACCTCGGGTTCGTTGAGTGACAAGAGCTCAGGTATCTCTCCTATTTTTATCCCGTGAGCCTGTATCATGGTGCCCATGGCACCGTCAAGGAATACAAACTCCTTTTCAAGTAATTTATTAAATTGTTCTTTTTTATTCAATGTTTTATAGCCCCCAATGCGTTAGAAAGCTTGTTTATGTCATCAATACTTGCACAAGCCGTAAATGTATATACCTTTTCGATGGTCCTTTCTTTAAATCTGACCATCTTCTCACGCACACCCTTTGTAGATGAGTTTTTATTGTACCATTTATCTTCAGTTACGATATTACTTGCAAGCTTTTTGTATAAAGCGGTACAAGCGGAAACAAACTTCTTTTCTTCGTCGGTCTTTGCAAGCAACTCCCAATTCTTTGTGATCTTATTGATATTCAAGGTATTAAGTCTCATATTTGACTCGGCACTTCCTATGGAATAAGAGCCTGCCGCAATCCCCAAATCTTTGTAAACCTTATCAAATATACTTTTGCCTACCCCCGGGATGAGGCTGTTGTTCAAAGAATGTTGTACTGTCGTCGTAGCTTGTGTGGCGGTAGTGGATACGGTAGTAGCCACCGAAGATGCCGTCGTTGTCTGAGTAGAGGTCTCGGTGACCTTCTTTGGATCTCTTATGGCAAGGGTAAGTGTAGCCTTATCATAAAACGCCTTGTAGCCAAACGCTTTTGCCACATCAGCTGCGGGAACGTAGGCTATTTCATTTATAATGATAGGTGCTTCCGAAACACTTGCTATCATTCTGTTCTTTCTGTAAATCGTTGTATCTATGGTAAAATAAAGGTCCATTCCCTTATTGTCAAATATATGTACCTGTCTGCTCGCACCGTCCCATTTGGAGCTGAGTCCGAGCCTGTCGGCAAGTTCTCCCGCAGGTGCAAGCACAGTATCGTTCACAACTACAGGCGGCTTCACGAAAGAAAAGACCTCGGAATCTATCGTTATTTTAGCGGTATTGTCCGCTCCTACCGACAAATGTGTAACTATGGCTGCCATGCTGAGCACAAATATACAAAACAAAATCTTGACGCTCTTCATAGGTATCTCTCCTTTATAAAAGACACAAAAACTCTTTTTTTGATTATATCAACCCAAATAATCTATGTCAAGTAATTTAAAGAAACAGTGCACCCTTTAT
>CAMOYW010000199.1 GCA_946630405.1 uncultured Clostridia bacterium
CCTGTTCAGCTTTGAGCAGCAGCCCGACCGCGAAAGGATAAGGCTGATATAATATAAACTATGAGAAGAGAGAAAGCTTGCTTTCTCAATTCGATTAGTTTAATGGCACGAAATCTATGATTTCGTGACGTTTATCGGAAGATTTATCTTTCGATAATATAAACTATGAGAGGGGGCTGTCGCAAATAGCAAAAATTTAACGCTATTTGCGGCGGCCTTTTCAATTTGGACGAAGTTTATAAAAATTTCCCTAATTTTGAGTGGAGTTAATAACTTGTGTGGGGTTTGATTTTTAAACCGTATGGAGGATAATATGTATTTTATAAATTATGATTTTTACGATATATATGCTTTGATAGTATTTTTTCGAAGTTATCCGGAGCGTTTTTTACATTACAGACCCGCTGTGCAAAAAATTATGGAATACATAGAAAAAACTGCCGAAAGCAATGCTTTGGACTATAATAATATCAGAAAGATATTGAAAGAATACTATGACGAAAACGACAAATTCCTCTCTTGGGTGACGGTTGAAAATCAATATACAGCAAATATTCGGATAATAAAAAAAGAAGCTGTTTACAGGGTGTTGCTGAAAATTATGTGTGAAATGACGGAGTATTATACAGATAAAGACAGGTTTTATTTATTATGTGATGCAGTACATAATATCCCTTTGGTGTTAGCGGATGATGCAAAACCGAAAAAAGCAATAAATGTTATGATACAGCAGTACAGAAAAAAATACAACAACTTATTTTTAAAAGAGGAACTAAAGCTGTTGTAAAATTAGTGCGGGAGGGAATTTTGGTGTGAGTCTGTTATCTTCCGAAAATATATACGAACTTGAAATGCCCGCAGGTTTCTTCTCGGTATTTGACGGCAATAAAAAAATCGACTTTTCGGTACGGGAAAACAGTCTTAATGATCCATATTGGGTCTATAAAAATAAAGAGCGTATCGGAGAGATCTGTGCAGAGGGCAATTACAAAATAATATTGGATGTAAAAAGGCTAAGCATCGGCAGAAAATATATTGTACAATTTTCGGACGGAGAATTTGAATATTGTGAGTCGGATGAGGGAACACAATGTTTTACCTGTCAAAAGGGCGGTTGGATCGTCGGTATAGGGATTTTTGACCCAAATGAAGCCGAAAAGCTGAGACAAGGCAGTTTTATTGAAAATAACGAATACGACGAATCGAATTTTAAAGGCTATCGTATCGGTTTGCTTGAAAAGGGAAAAGGATTTTGGTTTGAACTTATTGACAAGAAAATTGAGTCCGTTGTTTTTCCTGTGGCGTGGCTGAAAGAGAGAGAGTTTGACAAAACAAGCTGTAATGCGGCAATGGGATTCTGGTTGACGTGATTCTTGAAAGGAGTATTTTATGAAATATTATTCAAACAGCAATAAACTTATCGAAGAAATGAACAAAAACGGCGGTAACGCCTGTGATGTGCTTACGGCGGAAAACGGCTGTGTTGCAGGCTGTAAGGCGGGATTTACATTTTACAGAGAGACCGAGTACAAAAAGCCGGGTGTGCATAGCGACCAAGAGGGATTTTTGGTGCTTGAGGGTCACGGAAAGGCAAAATTCGGCGATGAGGAATTTGATGTCTATCCCGGTCTTGCAATGATCGCCCCCGCAGGCGTTTTGCACGCAATAAAGAAAGATGAGGATAGCTGCGACGTGAAAGTTTTTTGGTTTCACAGTGCGGTGTGAAGCTGTGAGTCTATTCCTTAAATTCCGTGTTAGTTTTACCGGAGGGACTTTGAATGATTTTTGATAAAATAATAAACATAAAAAAAGAGAAAGAATTTTTGGATGTTATAGAAGACTCGATCATAGACGAATTTGAAAACGGAACGCACGGTGTTAGCAAGCATCTTATCGAGGTGTTTTTTTTCAGCGGCACACAGGCGAAAAGACTGCAAAAAAGAATTGCTGCCCTGTTTTTAAAAATGTTTCGTGGATCAAGAGTTAAAAAGTGGTATATGCTTGCGGAGGAGTGCAGAGGTTCGAAGTATTTTTTGGCATACAATATGGAAGGCGTGTTGTATAAAAACAGATGTTCCGAGTTCTGGAAAGAATACAATTTTAACGGGAGACCGTACTACACTCTCGATTTTGATAAGGCACTCTTAAAACGCAGTGCCTTTAAACACCTTACCGACGGCGAATTCAATGCGGTGCTTTGCATGGGCACATTCAGCTATAACGGATATTTCCGTGAGAATTGTCTGAAAGAACTTGCAAAAAGCGACGGATATTTAAGATATTATGCGTTAAGGGCAAATGATTGGGTACGGGAGATAAGAATAACTGCCGTAAATATTCTGAAAGAAAAAATCAATACCTCTTCGATTTGGGATATTGTAAAAGATATTCCCATGATAGACCGTTTGTGCGGCGGACAAAGGCGGTCGGGGGCGGATGCCGAAAAAATAAAAAAGACAGTCTGCCAACGCATCAACGCCGAAACCGATGAAACTGTTTTGCTTAATATAACCGTTATGGAGATGAAAGTCAGAACGGTGTTTTATAAATGGATAAGGGAAAACAGGCTGTGTAGCAAAGAACTTATAAAATATATCATTAAAAAAGAGGACACAGGTTCGGAAAAAGCAAAAATGCTTGTGTATATGCTAAAAGAGTACGGCTGTACCGAAGAAGAACTTGATGAATACTTGAATAGTAAATGTGCAAATGTAAGGTATACTGCGGTGCTGCAAAAATATGAAAAGACAAACGGACTGTGGAAGGGTGCGGAAAAGTTTCTTTGTGATAAGGCGGCAAAAATACGCAGTTTTGCAGTGTTCCTTTTTAAAAAATACAGCGATTTTGAACCACGAAGTTTTTATCTTGACATATTGAAAAAAACGGGGGATGAAAACGCACTTTCGGAGCTTGGAACATACGGAAAAAAAGAAGATATTCCCTTTATTTCGGGCTTTTTAAATGCAGACAAGCCTACAACGGTAACAAAGGCACTGAGAGTACTGGGTAAAATCGGGGGTACGGATGGTGCAGACGTATATTGGCAATTTTTGCATCATAAGGATATTTCTGTTTGCAAAGCGGCATATAAAAATATAGCGGATAACAAGATCCAATACAGAGTTGAAGATATATGGGCAGGATACAACAAATATTCGGACAAGCCGAATGGAATATATTTTTTGTATCTGCTTGTAAAAAGTCCCGTGTGGGAAAGGATGATATATCTGCTGCATCTTTATGTGGAAATTAACCCAGAATTGCCGTGTGACTATGAACTGCGTGATATTATCAACAAAGGAATATACAAAAGAAAAACATATGCAGCTGTAACCGCTGAAAAGGCATCGGAACTTAAAACATTTATTGAGCAGAACAAAGATAGATTCAGAAATAAAAAACTTGCAGAGGAATTGTTGTTTGACATATCTCATGCGGGAAAGTAGAAAGTGAGGTCATATTTATGCCATACATAGCAATAAAAGCATACCCAAAGGATGAGGAAACAAAGAAACGTGTTATCGAGAGGATAAACCAAGTGTTTTTGGAAGAGTGGGGCTGTC
>CAMOYW010000200.1 GCA_946630405.1 uncultured Clostridia bacterium
TTTTTTACAATAAATGTGCTCTGAGTTCATCTCCCGAAAGAGCGCTTAAATAAGCAGGTGCAATATCAAACACTGTCTTGCAGCCCGATACACCTTCCTTTGAAAGCTTATACGCAGCCCTTGCGTAAGCAACAAGAACAGAACCCGTAAACTCAGGATTTGAATCAAGCTTAAGATTATATTCTATAATGTGCTTGTTCTCCTTGTTAAGTCCCGTAACTCCGCTTCTGAGAACAAAGCCTCCATGAGGAAGTCCGCTATGATTTGCTTTAAGCTCTTCTTCGGATATAAAAGTTACGGTAGTATCATAATCGGAGAAATAGTTGGGCATGGTCTTTATAGCTTCTTCGATCTTAACCTTATCCGCTCCCTCCTCGGCAACAACATAGCACTCTCTTAAATGCTTCTGTCTTGTGGTAAGCTCGGGATCCGCTCCGCTTCTTACCTTTGCAACGCTGTCTTCAATGGGTACGGTATACTGTCTTGCATCCTTAACGCCTTCAACTCTTCTTATGGCATCGGAATGACCTTGACTTACTCCCCTACCCCAGAAAGTATAATCTTTACCTTCGGGAAGGACCGCATTTGAAATCATTCTGATAAGAGAAAACATACCGGGATCCCAACCTACGGAAATAATACCCACATGTCCGCTTTCTTTTGCCGCCTTATCCACATTAGCAAAATGTGTGGGGATATTTGCATGTGTATCAAAACTGTCTACCACATTGAACAGCTTAACACACTCGGGTGTCTGCTTGGGAAGGTCTGTGGCACTTCCTCCTCCCAACACAAGTACATCGACCTTATCTTTCCATGATTCAAGTTCATCAACGGAAACTACGGGTGTATTAGTTCTGACGCTGACACTTTTGGGATCTCTTCTTGTAAATACGGCAACAAGCTCGATATCGGGATTTTGCTGTATGGCAGCTTCAACACCTCTTGATAAATTGCCATATCCAAGTAATGCTATTCTTATGCTCATATTTCCTCCTTAGATGTAACCGTGTATCATAAAACAAAAAATTATTTTATTAAGTACGGATGATATTTTATAAACATTTTAACATAGTATTTTAATTTTTACAAGAAAAACATTTGATTTTCCTAAAAAAATCAATATATGCTCTTTATATTATCCCTTTAATAATCTCCACGAATTTAATACAGCCAGTACGGTAACACCGACATCCGCAAAGACCGCAGGACCCATACCTATTAAGCCGACTGCACCAAGCAAAAGAAACAGCATTTTTACACCTATCGAAAATACTATATTTTCAATTACTATCTTGTGTGTCTTTTTTGCAATTTTATATGCGTTGAATACTCCGATGGGGTCATCATTTGCAAGTACAGCATCGGCAGCTTCTATCGCACTGTCCGACCCGATCCCGCCCATTGCAATTCCCACATCCGACTCAAGCATAACCGGTGCATCGTTTAAACCATCGCCCACAAACAAAGTTACACCGTTTTTCTTGATCTTTTCGATTTCTCTTACTTTATCGGCAGGCAAAAGCTCTGCTTTATATTCATCAAGTCCGATGTTTTCCGAAACCTCTCTTGCTCTTTTTGAATCATCTCCCGTAAGCATATAAGTATGTATGCCATTGTTTTTGAGCGAAGATACCGCTTCCTTTGATGTGTTTTTTATCACATCGTCTATATAAAACACTCCAACAGGCTTTCCGTCTACCAACGCATATATGGGAAGTGAGGTCGTATCGGTGTTGACATTATTATTTATTTTATTTTCACAGGAATAAACATGTCCCCTATACTTTGCACTGACTCCCGTTCCTTCTTTAATACGAAATTCGGATATTTCATTTATATCGGGCAAACCGATATGATTTTCTTTTATATAGCTTGCAATACACTCAGATATCGGGTGAGTTGAAAAACATTCACTTACATATCCGCATAAGTATAGATCTTCCTTTGAGCTATCTCCAAATATTTCAATTCCGTTAACTTTGAAGCTTCCTTCCGTCAAAGTTCCCGTTTTGTCAAAAACTGCAGACTTGACATAATTAAGCCTTTCAAGCACATCGCAGCCTTTTATAAGTATACCTTTCCTTGATGCCGCTCCCAATCCCGAAAAATAAGACAAAGGAACGGAAATAACAAGAGCACACGGACAGGATATAATCAAAAATACTATAGCCCGCCTCGCCCAAACAGCGAGATCATATCCCAAAAGCGCAGGCACAACGGCTATCACGACCGCAAGCAATACGACAACGGGAGTATATATCTCGGCAAACTTTGTTATAAAACTTTCCGTAGGTGCTTTTTTTGAAACAGCTTCTTTTATTATTTTATTTATCTTATTTGCCGTCGAATCGGTAAAATCCTTTTCCGCTTTTACAAAAACGGTATCTCCGATATTTAAACTTCCCGACAAAACATTTTCTTTTTCATTCACATCTACGGGCAAAGGTTCACCCGTCAACATACTTACATCTACCGATGTGTTTCCGCTTATCACAACACCGTCCACCGGGAATTTTTCACCTTTTTTGACAACAAGCACATCGCCTGCGTTCACCTGTGAAAGCTTCACGGTTTTATATGTATCGCCCTCTACTACATTTACATCCTCGGGAAAAGATGAAATTATCCTATCGATCTCTTTTTTGGATCTCTTGACCGCAAGATGTTCAAAATGCTCTCCCACCTGATAAAACAGCATGACCGCCATTGCCTCAATAGGTTCTTTCAGCACAAAAGCACCTATTGTAGATATGCTCATAAGAAAATTTTCATCAAATACTCTTCCCTTTGAAATATTCTTAACGGATCTGAGCAACACATCATATCCAAGCATTAAATAAACGGCAACGCTTAAAATCATAACTATATTAATATCCAAGCCAAAAAGTTTAGCCGCAAGCACAGCCAAAAAGGCTGCTCCGCCTATCACAAGCCTCAATACTCCTTCACTGTGTTCCTCTTCTTTTTGTTCCTCAAAATGCGATACCGTGACCCCTTCTTCAAATCTCTCCACCGTTTCTTTAAGAAGGCTCAAAAGCTCATCTTTATCGAATACAGAGCATACAAGTTCGGTCGTCTCATCTACTATATTGACCCTTGCATAGGATATTTCTTCCCTTTTAAGCAGCTCTTTCTCAATTTTTGCAGAGCAATGAGGACAGGTAAGACCCTTTGTATTAAAAGTATATTTCATAATATCACCCCTTTATTTGAATAGTTGAACAACTACTCAACTATTATAACACACACTGCCACCCTTTGCAACAAAAAAAGAAAAAAATCGACATTTTTATATGTCGATTTTCCGATAAAAACAAATAATAATGATTATCCGTTAAAACATAAGCAGTCAAAGTCTTTATCTTATATAAGGAAAAATAAAACTGTCTGCACTTCCACTCCTTGACCAAATACATTCCCATTCATACTGCTCCCAATTTCCGGAATCTCCTTTTTTTAGATGATATAAATTTCCGAAATCATCTGTACACGCATATACACAAGCATAGCAGTTATTATAATACAGCACTTTAACTTTGTTATAGATATGTTCTCCGT
>CAMOYW010000201.1 GCA_946630405.1 uncultured Clostridia bacterium
GTATGCCAACCCATAGCATCAAAACGTGCCCTTACGTTTTCGGTAAAGCAGGAATCCGTACTTACTTCTATGGTGATGTTGTTTGAATCATAAAGCACAATGAGCTTGCCGAGTCCGAGTGTGCCCGCAAGGGATGCGGCTTCGTAGGTGATACCTTCCATCATACATCCGTCGCCACAAAGAGCGTATGTATAGTGGTCGATTATATCAAAGCCGGGTTTATTGAATTTAGCGGCAAGATGTGCCTCCGTCATTGCCATTCCGACGGTATTTGCAAATCCTTGACCGAGAGGACCCGTACTTGCGTCAACGCCGGGAGTACGTCCTATCTCGGGATGACCGGGAGTTATGGAATCAAGCTGACGAAATGCTTTTATGTCCTCTATACCGACTCCGTAGTCAAATAGATGTAAAAGGGAATAAAGAAGCATGGAACCGTGCCCTGCGGAAAGCACAAACCTGTCTCTGTTGATCCATTCGGGATTGTTGGGGTCATGCTTCATAGCGTTAGCAAACAATTCAAATGCCATGGGTGCGGAACCCATGGTAATGCCGGGATGTCCCGACTTAGCCTTCTGTATTGCCTCAATGCACAAAACTCTTATATTGTTGATGGTAAGAGCCTTAGCTTCTTTATTCATAATAAACCTCCGATATTAAAATACAGTCGAAATTAAGTATACAACATTATGATATAAAATTCAAGTTTTTTTGGTTGTTGATAAAATTAAAGGTGTTTTTTTGGAGAAATTATTAAGGAAATCTAAAATATTTCGGTATCGGACTTTTGGAATTGAAAAAATATTTCCGTTGTGGTACAATGTGATTTGCATTGTGAAAAGGAGTTGTATAAACATTGAAAAAATATATTTGTTGTTTACTTTCCGTGTGGCTTGCTTGTGCACCCGTTTGTGCTCGGGACGGGTTAAAAGTGATCTACGACGGCACCGAGGTCGATTTTGGAGATCAAAAGCCTATTGTTTTGGATTCAAGAACGATGATCCCCATAAGAGGACTTTTTGAGAAAATGGGTTACAGCGTCGATTGGGATGCTGATACCAAAACCGTTACTCTTCGCAATCTGTATGATAATATACGTGTGACCGTAGGAGCGGATAATATTTATAAGAATAATGAGAGTATAGAAACCGATGTTCCGGCAACCATTATTAACGGAAGGACGATGTTACCTTTAAGGGTAATAGGTGAAGCATCGGGAGCAAGTATGGCATGGGATGCGGAAACAAAAACGGTCAGCGTATCTTCTGCCGCTAAAATAGCCGAGAAAACAGAAACTACCGTTGATGACTATGTGCGCTTGTTTACGGGTCTTACTTCAAAACTCGGCGGAGTTGACGAACTGATAAAGGAACTAAACAGTGTTACCGAAAGAAACCTAAATGAAAAATATTCTGCTCTTAAAAATAAAATAGCTCAAGAAACAGAATTGGTCGCTTATGTTAAAAGTGGACTTGAATCACTTGAGCCGCCCGAGGAGCTTAGAGAAAATCATGCTTATGCTTTAAAAGCGCTTGATAATCTTTCTTTTGTGCTTAAAAGTTTGGATGGATTGTTAAATGACGATGTCGATCATTCAAGCGTTAAAGATGAGATAGACAGATTATTGGATGAATCGAGAGAAAATAATAAACAGGTAAGCAATTATTTGCGTAATAATACGCTTTTTGGGGAATAATATGACAGAAAAATCAAAAAATCCGTTAGGTAAGGGCATAGGCGGTCAGGCAGTGCTCGAGGGAGTTATGATGCGGGGGAAAACGATGTATTCGCTCGCAGTTCGTAAACCCGATAAAACCATTGCGGTGGAAAAAACATTTTTTAAATCCAAACCGAATTTTATAATGAAACTTCCTCTTATAAGAGGTGTGGTATCTTTCGTAAGTTCGCTTGTTGTGGGTATGAAGGTCACCGGGCGTTCTGCCGAACTTGCGGGTCTTGAAGATTTGGAATACGATCAGGACAGTAAGTTTGAACGCTGGCTTGAAAAAAAATTCGGAGATAAGATAGCCGATTATACCATAATGTTTAGTGTTTGCCTGTCTATTGTGCTTTGTATTGCTATATTTATGGTGCTTCCCACCTTTATAGGCGGTTTGACTACTAAGCTTGTCGGAGGCGGTGTCGAGGTCAGAAGTGTATTGGAAGGTATAATCAGAATAATTATATTTATTATTTATCTTCTTATTATATCGCAAATGAAGGATATAAAAAGAACGTTCATGTACCACGGTGCCGAACATAAAACCATTAACTGCTTTGAAAGCGACGAAGAACTTACGGTCGAGAATGTGAAAAAGCATACACGTTTTCATAAAAGGTGTGGTACAAGCTTTCTTGTGATAGTTATGCTTGTAAGTATGGTAGTGTTCTTTTTTGTAAGGACGGATACTTTATGGCTCAGGGTAGTTTCAAGAATAGTACTTGTTCCTCTTATTGCGGGCATATCGTATGAAATTATCCGCTGGGCGGGTCGACATGACAATCTTCTTGTTCGTATAGTAAGTGCACCGGGTATATGTATGCAGCTTATTACTACAAGTGAGCCCGACGACAGCATGATAGAGGTAGCGATAGCTTCGTTAAAGGCTGTGCTTGAAGAAGAACCCGAGGACGAGAACGGTAATGACGGTAAGTGACATTTTAAAGCAAACAAAAAACGCATTAAAGGCTAAGGATATCGAAACGGTAAACCTTGATGCTTCCCTTATCGTAATGAAGGCTATGGGGTTTACAAAACTGCAGCTTATTACGAAAGATGATAGTGTACTTTCGGGTAAGCAGGAGCAAGCCGTAAGAGAGATGCTCGAAAGAAGACTTTCATTTGAACCCATGCAATATATTTTGGGAGAATGTGAGTTCATGGGGCTTGATTTCAAGGTAAATGAGAATGTTCTTATACCAAGACCCGAAACGGAAACGGTTTGCGAAGAAGCTCTTTCCGTAATAAAAAGTAAGGGTTATGTTTCAGTCCTTGATCTATGCTGTGGCAGTGGTGCAATAGGTATAAGTATTTCACATTATACGGGGATAAAAGTCTCTTTAAGCGATATTTCGGATAAGGCACTTGAAGTGGCTTTTGAAAATAAAGAACTTAACAAAGCCGACGTTGAGTTGATACAAAGCGATCTCTTTGAAAACATAACCGAAAAATATGATATTATCATATCAAATCCTCCATATATAGAAAGAGAAGTGATTCGTACACTTTCTCCTCAAGTCAAGAATTATGAACCCATGCTTGCTCTTGACGGAGGGGAAGACGGTCTGGACTATTATAGAGATATAATATCCGAGGCGTATGAATACCTTACAGAGGGCGGATGCCTACTGTTTGAAATAGGATATAACCAAAAGGATAGCGTAACGGAGTTGTTTGAGAAAAAAGGATATAAGAATATAAGTAGTGGAAAGGATCTTGCGGGCTTAGATAGGTTTGTATACGGGTTTAAGTGGCAAAATACACAAAAGAACGCATAAAACATCGTGTCAAATTGGTAAATAAAAAGTGTTGAC
>CAMOYW010000202.1 GCA_946630405.1 uncultured Clostridia bacterium
AAAGGGGCTTGCCCTTTACCATTTCTCTTGCCTCCGCACTCGACATTACATCGTAGGGAAGCGCCGCCACATCAGCCACCTTATCGGGAGAAGGGCGATATCCTCTAAACGGTCTGACTGTTGCCATAAATACCTCTTAATCTATAACTCTGACTGCTATAACGCCTTCAATGTCCTTTATAGCCTGCACTGCGTGCTCATTCACCTTATCGGCATCCAAAATGGTGTAGCCGTAGCCGCCCTTTGCATTGCTTGTAAGTCCTTCGATGTTAACGCCCTCGTTGCCGAATACGGCTGTATACTTAGCGATAACGTTGGGAATGTTCTTATGAAGGATGCAAACTCTCTCCTTGCCCTCAATTCTGGGAGCAGAGCAAGCGGGATAGTTTACGGAATTTTTAACGTTACCGTTTTCAAGGTAATCCATCATCTGAAGAGCTGCCATTTTTGCGCAGTTATCCTCTGCCTCGGGAGTAGATGCACCGAGGTGGGGAAGGCAGATGATGTTCTCAACGCCGAGAAGGTTATCGTCTGCAAAGTCGCTGATATACTTTGCCACCTTGCCGCTCTTTACAGCCTCTGCCATAGCCGCAGAATCCGTAAGCTCGCCTCTTGCAAAGTTAAGGATCCTTACGCCGTCCTTGCACTTTGCGATATTTTCCTTATTGAATGTGTTCTTTGTATCGGGAGTAGCGGGTACATGAATAGTGATGTAATCGCTTACCGCAAATATATCGTCGATATTATCCACCTTGTGTACCTTGCTGTTAAGTGCAAGTGCTCCGTTTACGGAAAGGTAAGGGTCATAGCCGTACACTTCCATGCCGAGTGCGATCGCCGCATCCGCAACAAGTATACCGATAGCACCGAGACCGATTATACCGAGGGTCTTGCCCGTGATCTCGGGACCTGCGTATGTGCTCTTGCCCTTTTCGACCGCCTTTGATACTTCCTCTGTACCCTTAAGGCTCTGTGTCCATCTGTCCGCCTCAACTATCTTTCTTGAAGAGATGAGAAGACCCGCAAGCACAAGCTCCTTAACGGCATTTGCGTTTGCACCGGGTGTATTGAACACAACTATGCCTTTTTCCGCACACTTGTCAAGGGGGATGTTGTTGACACCCGCACCGCAGCGTGCTACTGCCTTAACGGTCTCGGGAATGTCATAATCGTGCATTTTAAAGCTTCTTAATAAAATAGCATCGGGATTTTGAATGTCATCGCCCGTTTTGTAGTTGTCGGTAAGTACACCGAGACCAACCTGTGAAATTTTGTTAAGTGTTAATATATTGTACATTAGTCTGTATATCCTCTCGTAAACTACAAGGGGACGAGTTCCGCCCCCTTATATTGAAATATTATTTGTTCTCGACTTCAAACTTCTTCATAAACTCAACAAGAGCCTTTACACCTTCTATAGGCATAGCGTTGTAGATACTTGCTCTCATACCGCCTACCGTTCTGTGACCCTTAAGGTTTACAAAGCCTGCAGCCGTAGCCTCTTTGATGAACTTGGCATTAAGGTCGTCATCCTCTGTTACGAAAGGTACGTTCATAAGGGAACGATCCTTGGGAACAACGGTGCCTCTGAACATCATGGAGTTGTCGAGGAAGTCATAAAGAATGGCTGCCTTCTCCTCGTTTATCTTCTGCATAGCGGCAACACCGCCGAGCTTCTTAAGCCACTTGAACACAAGACCCGCAACATAGATAGCGTAGCAGGGAGGTGTGTTGTAAAGGGACTCGGCATCCGCATGTGTCTTGTAGTTAAGCATGGTAGGTGTGATATCCATAGCGTTTCCTATGAGGTCTTCTCTCATAATGGCAATGGTAACACCTGCGGGACCTACATTCTTCTGTGCGCCCGCAAAAGCAAGAGCAAACTTGGTAATATCAAGCTCCTCGCTCATTATCATACTCGAAAGGTCGGCAACAAGGGGAACATTACCCGTGTCGGGAAGCTCCGTATAACGTGTGCCGTAGATAGTATTGTTGTAGCAGATGTAGAAATAATCGGCATCGGGATCGAACTTGGATTTGTCAAGCTCGGGGATGTAGTTGAACACCTTATCCTCGGAGGATGCGACCACATTGACCGTACCGTACTTCTTAGCCTCCTGCATAGCCTTCTTTGTCCACTGACCGGTATTTACAAGGTCGCACTTACCTTTCTTGAAAAGGTTAAGGGGAACCATGGCAAACTGCGTGGAACCGCCTCCCTGTAAAAACATTACCTTGTAGTTATCGGGGATGTGCATAAGCTCCCTGATATCGGCCTCCGCCGTTTTGATAATGTCATCATACCATTTTGAACGATGGCTCATCTCCATAACGGACATACCCGAACCGTTATAATCAAGCATTTCTTTTTGTGCGGTCTCAAGCACCTCTAAGGGAAGCATGGAAGGACCTGCAGAAAAGTTATATACTCTGCTCATCAATAATTTCCTCCTTCGATGAATTATAATTAAACCTTATTATAATACAAAGGGCAATTTAAGTCAAGGTAAACATACCCCAAACAATGTCAATTAATACCGCCAAAAATGCGTTAAAACTGTCACTTTTTTACTTATGGAAACACCTGTTTTATTCGGGGGAATAATAATTGTAATCCTTTTTATCCACTATTCGGTGTTTACTGTTCTTTGTCTCCCGCTCCGCTGAGTTTACCGACAAAGTGTTTTACCGCTCCCACCAGTATTTGAATCAAGGGCTGCCTTATGGATTCCTTCAATTCCTCTTCGTTTT
This sequence comes from uncultured Clostridia bacterium, assembly GCA_946630405.1. Lineage (GTDB taxonomy): Bacteria > Bacillota > Clostridia > Lachnospirales > CAG-274 > UBA3680. The sequence continues at coordinate 2,752 of CAMOYW010000202.1, forward strand.
TCTTCATTTCCTGTTCGTCAGCCATTGAATTTCTGATAGACTGGGCGCAAAGTTCGGTCATGGGTCTGCCGATAGCCTCTTTAAAGTCAAATCCCATCAAAAGCAGGGTCTTCATGTTATTAGCATTTACCATTTTGCTTAAAGAGTTCAGCCCCTGACGGTAAGCTTCCAGCATTTTTACATGCTCTTCGTTTTGCGGGTCGAGCTCAAACTCATAGGACTGTATGATCAAATCAAAAAAGCTTTGCAGGGTCTTTTGAAGGTGATCTATATCGCTGTCGTTTATCACGATGTTTTCAAGGTCGGATTTATAGTGTTGCGCTATCATAACGGCTTTCGACCTTTCCTGGAGCACTTCGTTTACTATTTCGTCATAGCTCGTCCTGAGCTTGTCGGGGTTTTTTTCTTCCTTTAACTCTTGCAGCCTTTTGTCAAGGTCGCCCAACGCTTTGCTCTTTATGATACTGTTGAGCATCACTTCCCTTTCGGCAAAGGATTCTCTGTTTTCTTTGGACATAACTCTTTCCTTTCTTAAAAAATATACCGTTTCTCATCTTTTGCTATTATAACATAGTAAGTATACATCTTACAACAGAAAATTAAGGAAACACCGATTTATTTCAAAGAAAAAATAAAATTTAGGTTTTCCGACAATAAAAGGATGTGAAAATTTCACATCCTTTTATTTGCTCAATATGATATATTTCCCGTTATCGACCGTCGCCATTCTTGCGTTGCGGTCGGGTTCGCCGTCTTTTTTGAAGGCGGTCGCACCGAGAACT
>CAMOYW010000203.1 GCA_946630405.1 uncultured Clostridia bacterium
TAGGCGGACTTGACAATGTTGACTCTTATGCCGTTGAGGACTTTGATTATGTGGCTTTGGGTCATATACACAAGCCGCAAGCCATAAGTAAGGATCACATAATATACAGCGGCTCTCCGCTCAAATATTCCTTTGACAAGTCGGATATAGATATACAAAAGTGCGTTTATCTGACGGAGCTTAATGAAAAGGGAAATGTATCGACCAAAAAAGAGGGGCTTACTCCTCTTCATGAAATGCGTGTGATAGAGGGCAAATTTAATGAGCTTATGCAAAAAGCCGACCTTGACCCCGATAAGGATGATTATATAAAGGTGGTGCTGAAGGATGAGCAGAGTATAAAGGATGCCGCAAACAGACTGAGATTTTATTATAAAAATCTTATGAATATAAGCTATGACAATCAGCGCACGAGAAATACAGAGATAAGGAATTTTTCGGGAGCAAAACAGAAGCATAAACCTATTGAACTTGTGGAGAATTTTTTTGAAAAATTAAATGACAAAGAGCTGAGCAAAGAGCAAAGAGAGTTGACCGAAAAATATATAGAGGAAATATGGGGGTGAGTAAATGAGACCGTTAAAACTTGAAATATCGGCATTCGGACCTTATGCGAAAAAGGAAACCGTGGATTTTGAAGAATTCGGAAAAACGGGACTTTTCCTTATTTCGGGAGATACGGGAGCGGGAAAAACCAGTATATTTGATGCTATAAGCTATGCACTCTACGGCAAGGCAAGCGGCAGGGCAAGACAGGAAGATAAAAGTAATAAGTCACTCCGCTCAAAATATGCCTCCGAAACGGATGATACCTATGTGAGCCTTGAATTTGAATGTCACGGTAAAACTTATGTGATAAAGAGAAACCCCGAATATGAACGCCTTGCAAAAAGAGGCACGGGAATGACTCCTCAAAAGCCCGAAGCGAAACTTACGAACGGCACGGGAAATCCGATCGCGAGTAAGCCCGGTGAAGTAAACGAAAAGATCGTGGAAATAATAGGTGTGGATTTTAACCAGTTTTCCAAAATAGCCATGATAGCACAGGGCGAGTTCCGCGATTTTCTTGTACTGGAAACCAAAGAAAAAAAGCTGATTTTGAGAGAGCTGTTTGACACGGGAAACTATGATGAGCTTAAAGAAAGGATAAGGGATAAGAGAAATAATCTTAAAAATCTGTCGGATCGTAATAATGATGCTTTAAAAAACTATACCGACAAAATTAAATTTGACGAGGGTAAAGAAGAATACAGTGAATTTAAAGAGCTTAAGGAAAGACAAAACACCGAAAAAATAGTAGCTCCGATAGATGATGTAATAAGCTTTGTGAAAACGGTCATAAAGGATGATACCGAAAAAGCGGATAAATTAAAAAAAGAAGAAGAGGAATGTGAGAAAGTAAAAAAAACTCTTGAAGATGAGATAAATCAAAGAAAGCTTTACAAAAGTGAAAAGAAGGAATCGGATGATGTAAAAAAAGAGCTTGACGATTTAAAGGATAAGCTTTTGATTTATAAACAAACCCAAGAGGAAGCCAAGTTAAAAGAACCCGAAATCAAAGAATTAAATAATAAGGTCACTCTGCAAAATAATAATCTGAGCAAATATGACAAGCTTGATGAAATTGTATGTGAAGTAGACAATTTAAAAAATAAAATTAAGGCTGAAGAAGGGAAAATTTTAAAATTTAATGATGAAATAAAAGAAATTGAAGGTAAAATCGATAAAAATCAAAAAGAGTTTGATAAAGTAAAGGGTGCGGCAGGCGAACTTGTTAAGCTAAATGAAAGGAAAATGAAGCTTAAAGGTAAGGTTAATAATTTTTATAATCTTTTAGAGCTTGCCAAAGATATTAATAAACGCACCCATGAGTTAAAGAAACTTGGTTGCGATATAGAAAAAGCAAGGGAAATATATGATGAGAGCAATAAAAATTATGATGAAGCCTTTAAACTATATATAAAAGGGCAGTCGGCGGAGCTTGCGGAAAAACTGAAGGAAAATGAGCCTTGCCCCGTATGCGGCTCTCTTGTGCATCCTCATCCCGCCGTTCCCGAAAAGAATGCTGTAAAAAGGGAAGAACTTGATTCTCTTAAAGAGAAGAGAGGTAAAGCCGATGATAATCTTAGAAATCTTTCGGAAAAATATAGTTCCGTCAAAGGAGGAATAGAAGTATCCAAAGAGAACTTTAAAAACATCATAAAAGAGGTCGGTGAATATTCCTTTGAAGATATAGAGCGTATTGAGAAAGATAAGAAAGGTGCGGATAAAGAACTTAAAGAGTTGGAGGATAATATCAAAGATTGCGAAGAAGATGTTAAGCTTGTCCAAAAGCTCCCCGAAGAGAAAAAAAAGCTGATAGATAAAAGAGATGAAGAAAAATCGAATCTTTCGAAGCTTGAAAATAATAAAACAAAGCTTGAAACGGAGCTTGAGGGCAAAAAAAATGATAAAAAAGAGATAAAATCCTCGCTTGAATTTGAAAGCAAAAAAGAGGCAGAGGAAAATATAAATGCTATATCCCAAAAAATCGACGGCTTGAATAAGGCGATTAAAAATGCCGATAAGGCGGTGAACGAAGCCGAAAATAAAATATCGGAGTTAAACGGTCGTGTAACTACTCATCAAACCCGTATGGATGAATTAAAGAACGGATTTTCCGAAAAGTACAAGGGGGATGATGATAATAAGCTTGAATCTCAAAAAGCCGATATTGTAAATAAGCTTGCCGACATCGGCAACGGCAAGCAAGACCTGAACACGCATATAAGCATTAACGAGGGTGTGCTTTATGATATAAAAGAGCTTAAAAAGAATAAAGAGCAGACCGAAGAGGAATACAGATATGTAAACGAATTATACGAGACCGTTTCGGGCAACATCTCCGGGCAAGACAAGATAGAGCTTGAAGCTTATGTTCAGATGATATACTTTGAAGAGGTGCTTGAACGGGCAAACCTTAGATTTAGGGAAATGTCGGACGGGCAGTATGAGTTTAGAAGGCGTGAAGAAGGACGGAACAAAGCAAGTAAATCCGGGCTTGAAATATCGGTGTACGACTATTACAACGGTACGGAAAGAAGCGTGAACACCCTTTCGGGCGGCGAATCCTTCCTTGCATCTCTCTCCCTTGCGTTGGGTCTTGCGGATATGGTACAAAGTGAGGCAGGCGGCATAAGTCTGGAGTCCATGTTCATAGATGAGGGCTTTGGCTCTCTTGACGACGGAGCTTTGTCAAATGCCATAAACGTGCTTGCAAATTACTCCGAACATAAGCTGATAGGCATAATTTCCCACGTACCGAGCCTTAAATCAAGGATAGACCGCCAACTTCTGGTCAAGAAAAATAAAAATTCGTCGGGCAGTTATGTGGATGTGATCTGTTGATTTAGCGGCGGGACTGTAAAAGGTCCCGCCTTTTGGTAAATAAAACTGTTGCGGTAGCCTTGTTTTTGTGGTAAAATGTCACTAAGTATGCAAATGTTTCTTTGCAGTATATGATTCTTGTCGGGTAAATGATA
>CAMOYW010000204.1 GCA_946630405.1 uncultured Clostridia bacterium
TATGCGGTGACATTAGCCAAATATACGAAAGATTAATTAAATCAGTGTTTCCCTAGTTCATTCTTTTAAGTACCATGCTTGAAAAGGCTGCCATTTTAATGTGAATGTTGCCCTCTCGCACGGTGTATTGCAGATCGTCGTGGTGCCAACCGTTTATTCCCGAGCAGACGATATTGACGAATACATCGCCGTTTTCACATTCGAGCCGCCATACGGGTACATCCACATAGCGTGCCTCGTCGTTATTGTTGAGTATTACGGCAATTTTTTCGTTTTCATCCCATCTTCCGTAGGAAATTATGCCGTAGTTCATATACAGATAGTCCGTAGAACCGTGGGAAAAGACCTTGTGCTTCTTGTGTATGGCTATCATGGTTTTGTAGTAGAGAAGTATGTCTTGATTTTCTCTTCCCCAGGGGTAAGTACGCCTGTTGTCGGGATCTGTCCAGCCCGTAACACCAGCCTCGTCGCCGTAATATATGGTAGGCGCGCCTTGCCAAGTCATTTGGAAGGTGATAGCCTCGTACATTATGCCTATATTTACGCCCGTGTCGGCATCAACCGACCCGTTTGTGTGAAGTCTGCCGACTTTTCTGTTCGTTCTTGTGAGGAAGCGTGAGTGGTCGTGGTTAGACAGCTCGTTCATGGCAACACTTAAGCTTTGGTTTCCGAATCGGGAGGAATAGTAGCGCATGGCGTTTTCAAATCCCGCCGAGTCGTTGTAGCGCCCGGGGTCGGACTTTTCGCTGTGCTTTTCCATTCCCGTCAAAAACCATGTGATAGGCTCCATAAATGCGTCGTAATTCATCACGGTGTCCCACTGGTCGCCTTCAAGCCAGGGCTGGGGGTCGCCGTAATGCTCCGCTATGATTATGGCATCGGGGTTTGCCTGCTTTACCGTATTTCTGAACATACGCCAAAAGCGCATGTTGTATTCTCTGCTGAATCCCAAATCGGCGGCAACGTCAAGTCGCCAGCCGTCACAGTTGTACGGAGGGGATACCCACTTTTTGGCTACGTTGAGTATGTACTCCACAAGTTCGGGAGACTGTTCATAGTAGAGCTTGGGGTGGTTTGAATGTCCCCACCAGCCGTCGTAGGATTCATTGTTGGGCCAGTTTTCATCGTGCCATTTGAAAAAGTCGTGATAAATGCTGTTTTCATCGGCATAGGCACCCGTAGGATAGCCGTTTCTTTCGTAAATGCCCTCTTTATCGAGCCACTTGTTAAAAGCTCCGCAGTGGTTGAATACACCGTCAAGTATTACTCGTATACCCTTTTTGTGCGCCTTTTCCACAAAGCGTTTAAAAAGGGCGTTGCTTGCCTTTAGGTTATCGCTTTCGGTGGTGCGTATGGTGTATTTGCTTGCCAAAGTGTTGTCGCTTGCATCGGGTGGAACGGGCTCGCCGCCGTCTTTAATGATCCTTCCGTAGTGGGGATCTATATTATCGTAATCTTGTATGTCGTATTTATGGTTGCTCGGAGATACAAAGACGGGGTTGAGATATATGACCTGCACACCTAAGTCTTTCAGATAGTCCAGCTTGTTCATCACACCCTGTATATCTCCGCCGTAGAAGTTGCATACATCCAGGTTTTCAAGAGGGGAGTACCAGTCTTTTATTGCTTTTGCCTTTACACCCAAGTAGCAGTATTCGTTGTCCGTCACGTTGTTTACGGAGTCTCCGTCACAGAAGCGATCCACATATATTTGATACATTACCGCGCCCTTTGCCCAGTTTGGTGTTTCAAAATCAGGGATGACGGTAAAGTTATAGTCTCTGTTTATGTGTTTTGTGACTCCCTGTCTGTTGTAGTAAAACTTCCTGCCGTCGCATACTATGTAAAAGCCGTAGGAGATCTTTTCGTCACTGCAAAGGAGAGTGCCCTCGTAGTAGTCAAAGGCACCCTTAGTTTTGTACTTTCGCATTTTTACAAAGGAAAATTCAAGGCATATAAAAGCATGCTCTACATTATCCTTGCCCGTGCGAAGCTTTATGGTGACTTCCTTGCCCGCTTGCGGAACCTCGGGTTCCACGTAAGCGGCTGTCGTGTCCGAAAACAGTGCATCTATATTAAGATATGTGACATTGCTTTGGGAAAGCTGAAAGACCTTATTCAAAAATGAATGGGCATCCATACTATCAGTCCTTTATTTTATGATGTAGCCTTCGGTTACCTGTTCTTTCTCTATGTCGGTATGGTGTTTTGCTCCGTATGCTTTTTTAAAGCTTGTCGCAAAGTCGGCAGTGTATATCAAAAGTACGACGATCGCAATGATTTTGCCGAAACTTGCAAAATATATGTCCACAAAGTTTTCTATCATAGGTTGGAAGAGAACGAATGTGAGTGTGGTCATAAGTCCCCAGCAAAGTGTACTTTCAAGGCAGAGTATGCCCTTGTAGTTGAATTTTTTGTTGTCGTAGTTCCACCACAGCTCGCCAAAGAGCTTAAGCATAAGTTTTGCAACAAGGTATTCAAATAATGTGGCTATAACACAGCCGCAGAAAAACAGTAACACTTTGTGGTCGGAAATGGGTCTGAACAGAAAGTATACTCCGAGTGCGCCCATGCCGTAGATCGTGCAAAAGGGACCGTGAACAAAGCCTCTGTTTACAAGGGTCTTGTCCTGTATGGAGATAACTATACATTCAAATACCCAGCCCAAAAAGCTGTATACGAAAAAACAATTAAGGAAAAAATATATGTCCATACCCATTATATCAGATATGTTAAACATAATATAGCCTCCTTGTGATAATTCACATCTACTTAGCATATATGATAAATGAAAATGCTTTAAAAATCAAGTGTTTTAGTGTTACATATATATTACAGTTGCTTCGCCAATTTTGTATAATTTGCCATTTTTTCGCAGTGCGGGGTATATTTTTACCTTACCTTTAAAAGGAGGTGTCGGTATTATACATTCAAACGAACCTATGGGGCTGTTTGAATACATCTCTTCCAAGCCTGTCTCATATACCTCATCTTTTGCTTCAAAGAGCAAGAATCGCTCCGCTTTTGCCTTAAAAAGACCTTTCACATACAGCACCCTGTTATACTCGGCTTTTATTTCGGCAGAGAGCGGTTTTTTATATTCTTCGGGTATATCGCTCACCCTGTGCAAGCTTTGCGTTGAGGGTATTGCAATACCTTCGTCCGCCCGTCTTGAAGTTAAGTTTATATTGTAATAGGGGTCTGTTTTGAAAAATTTAGGATGCTTTTCATAGAGCTTTTGCTGCATAATATACAGATTTGCAAGTCTTTCATCCGTAAGAGCTTTGCCCCGTGAAACACTTTCTTTGTGTATAAGTCTTACATTTGGGAGCAAAACGTTGCGGTAGCCTCTTTCCAAAAGGGAAAAGCATAGGTCTATGTCGTTGTAATCTACGGGAAATTCTTCGTTAAAGCCGATAGAAAAGGCTTCCTTGCTCACCATAAGGCAAGCTCCCGTGACTGCCGATACATTGTGAGGCACACGGCTTCTGTAGTTTTTTATGGAGCCGATATTTTCCCC